>DASZTR010000034.1:0-8625 GCA_035547955.1 Nitrososphaera sp.
TTCTTTTAGTGCCTGCATGTTTATCCCCGAAAATCACCCTAGGCTCTTCAGTATGTCTTCAGGCTTTTTGTGCACGCACACTATCATTGGCGTGTCGCGGACAATGTGCCTGCTCACCTGCGTCTCGCGCAGTTGCATTATCAATTCCTGGAACGCCTGGAGATCCTGCGTCTCAAACGCGAGCATGAAATCCTGGTCGTCAATTCCAAACGAGTATGTTGTGTTCAGGCGCACCTGCGGGAACTTGCGGCCTACAGCGATGTGCTCTTCCATCATCTTTTTGCGCTCTTCAAACGGCAACAAGTACCATTCGCGCGACTTGACAAACGGGTAGACGATCACGTATTTTAGCGGCTGCTCGTCGGTCATGAACCCGGGCGTCACCCTGCTCGCATATATCGAGGGCCGGCTTGACGACAAAAAGACGTACGAAGGCGTCACGTATTTGCCAAACACGGTAGTATAGATTTTGGACGCAAGTATCTGAGTCTTTTCGATAGTGTCGGAGATCATCCACACCAGCAGGTCTGCGTCTTCGCGCAGGCCGACTGTAGAGTACGTGCGCACCTTCATCTTTGTGTTGGCTACTTCGATGAGGCTTGCAAACTCTTTTGCGGCCTCGTCCTTGCCTATCTCGTTGAGCCACCGCCACTTGGGGTCCACCTTAAAGAAGGTGAAATTGAGGAAGTAAGGTGCAGGTTGTTGCTGCTGCGACGGTTGCGGCTGTGCTGGTGGTGACGATGAAGAAGGAGAAGTATCTGTTGCCGACAATTTTCAAAAATAAATGTCGGCCTTGCCTTATTTAAAACCAAGCTAGCACAGAGTGTTACTTGTCGCTCTCCTCGATCCCGAGCCAGCCATAGCCCTTGGCCTCAAGTTCTTCGGACAGCTCTTTTCCGCCCGACCGTATAACCTTGCCCTTTGCCACCACGTGAACGTGGTCGAGCTTTTTCATGTAGCGCAAGATCCTGGCATAGTGCGTGATGACGAGCACGCCGGCGCCGGTGTCTATCAGCTTATTTATCGCCTCGGCTACGGCCTTGACCGCGTCGATGTCGAGGCCCGAGTCGGGCTCGTCAAGTATCGCAATGTTTGGCCTTAGGACAAGCATCTGCATAACCTCCGAGCGCTTTTTCTCGCCGCCAGAGAACCCCTCATTGAGGTACCTGCCAAGGAACGATGGGTCGAGGCCCACTGCGTCAAGGTTCCTCTTCACGTACTCGTGGAACTCGCGCACAGTAAGGAACACTTCGCGGTTCTGCTCTTCGCCAAGCGACTTGTTCAGTTGGTTGTAGGCATTCCTAAGAAAGTGGCTGTAACCTACGCCCGATATCTCGGTTGGATACTGGAACCCAAGGAAAAGGCCCTTTCTGGCGCGCATATCGGTTGAAAGGTCGTTTATCAGCTCGCCTTTGACCCTTATCTCGCCGGAGTCAAGGGTGT
Organism: Nitrososphaera sp.; assembly: GCA_035547955.1. Classification (GTDB taxonomy): domain Archaea; phylum Thermoproteota; class Nitrososphaeria; order Nitrososphaerales; family Nitrososphaeraceae; genus Nitrososphaera. The sequence goes on from DASZTR010000034.1 coordinate 1,444, forward strand.
ACTTGGGGTGACCCATGATGGCATTTGCAAGGGTGCTCTTGCCGGAGCCATTTGGGCCCATTATGGCGTGAACCTCTCCCTTGTCGATGCTCAGGTTCAGGCCGTCAAGAATCTGTTTACCGTCAATGCTGACGTGCAAGTTTTTTATTTCGAGAAATGCCATTTTTACAGTTTCAGCTCTCCTTTATAAGGTATTTAGACTTAACGGCGTTATATTTTAATCGCAAGTCTGTTGAATCCGCCATAATTGTTATAGTCGGCCAAGGTTTGCAAACAAACAGAGGAATGCTCGCGTAAGGAATATGCAATAAAAGGTTCCAGATGAAGTCGCGTACGGTGGCCAACGCAGTGATATATTGTCGGCAACATCGTTGTGTTCGTACTGGCTTTATCATGCTGCGGTACTGCACTGATAGTACATACACACATACGTACACGCAGAGCCATGATGGCAGGAATTGGAACATGCGCTATAAAGTTCAATGTCCTTGCGGAAAAAGCGAAGGCTCTCTTTGAACTAGTGTGCACTCCAAAGCCAGCTTCATAAGGATGGGCAAGGTTGTAAACAATCAAAAGAAAACGGTTCTTTTTCAAACAGAAGAAGGAAGAGCCAAAACATGGATTCGGTCAGGAGGTTAATTTGATTTATCACATTGCCTTGTACATACAGGTACTAACGCACCGGCAAACAGCAAACAAAAATACAACGTTATAAACTGCCAGCCTTTTTCCGACAACAGCTTTTACAACTAGGCGAGATTAACACTGCATGATTTGTTGTACATACATGTGCCTTGCGTCAGTACTGTACTGTCCATACATTAGATGGCAGCGCATCTGCGATAAACTTTTAAAATTATTTTTTTCTGAAGAAATCTCCTATAATCATTATCACTAAACAGGTTTGGAAACTGTTTAATAATATTTTATCGTCTAGAGAGAGAATACATACAATATGACTCTCGCATTCATCTTTGTGAATTGCAATGTAGATGAGGGAAGCAGGGCAGAGCACAGCGTAAAGCAAGTCAGAGGAGTAGTGGAATCTCACTCCACCAGCGGCGCTTATGACATGATACTGAAAGTCAAGGCCGAAACCGAATCAGAGCTCAAGGAAATTATCAGGAACGTGAGAAAAGTCACAGGCGTCGGCGCGGCCATAACTAGCATAGTGTACGGAAGCGACAACAATCAGCAACAGGAATAGATCGCCGTTTTCGATTTCGCTGCAGCGATGATCATACGAGATGATCTCGCCTGTTAAATTCCTCTCTTCTTTTTCTTAAGCGCTGAAATATCAGAAGATAACAAATTTGAATTAACCTGGACAAGAAGGAGAAAAAAGAAAGAAAATATTGAGCAGGTGGATCACTGTACCGTTATAGTGCCCGTCATAAACGGGTGGACTTGGCAAAAGTACGAGTGTGTTCCGGTTCCCAGTTTTTCTGCTGGAACGCTAAAGCTCTTGCCAGGATTTATAAAGCCAGAGTCAAACAGCTTGCCATAATCTGCCTCCGAGATGCTCTTGCCGCTCGTTGCGGTGTGGATAGCACTATCGTCGTTGGTCCACTTTATCAGTGCGTCCTTTGGTACGGTCGACGAGTCAGGGTCATAGGACTTTGAGCCTTGCACTGAAGCGCCTGCAAGGATTGAGATCTTTACAATGTTTGAGAACTTGGACTCATCTACAGGCTGAGAGGCAGTTGCGGTACTGTTCTGTTGCTGCTGCTCAGCCGATGCTGGCGAGAGTGGCTTATAATAGGGAGAATCACTAAAGTTGCCGGCCTTCGGGACTGCCTGGACAATCATCCAGTTGTACGACAGGTAGCCTGTTATAGCGCCAAGTACGAGTAAAACAGGAAGGGCTACAGATCCGGGTCTTGCCATTTCGTCTGCTAATTGTGTAGCACCTATATTAATTTCCTTTGGAATCTCTTGCACTTTATTGCAATCGTGCTCTTTGGAATGACTTTTATTTCGCCATCCTTTACTGGCCAGATACAGTAACATGGCCAAGAGTGCCGGCAAATGCGCTGCCTGTGGCGCAGACCTCACGTTCAAGTACAGGCCGATGGAGGGCTGGAACGTTTCTGGTTACATCTGCGGCAATTGCTACAGCCAGAAACTACTTGAGCACTACATCGAGCCGGACAGACGCAGTATCACGAAAAAGTAGAGAGACCGGACTTTTCTAGGTTTTCCGGATCTTTGCAAGGATACAAGGCCGCAGTGACCAAGATGCAGGAGTAATTCTTACTGGGTAAGGGAATCCCAATTAAGCAAAGCCTAAATACTAAATTCCGCCCTTTCAGGTACACATATGCCAACTGGATACATACTCGTGAACTGCACTCTCGGCTCCGAGGAAAAGATCATAAACGAGATCTCCAAGTTGCCGGACGTAAAAGAAGTGAGGGGCACGTACGGCGTTCACGACATCTTTGTGAAGGTCAGGTCGGACAACACAGAGTCGATGAACCACGTGATCACAAACAAGATACGCAAGATAGCGGGAATCACGTCGACAGTGACCCTCGTGGTTATCGAAGAACAGGGCGGAAAGGGCTAACAAGAAATTTTAGCCGCTTTTCAAGTTTTCCTTCTTTTTGTCGTCTGCCTTTACCCTCTTCATTTCAAAGAATATCAGGAAGGTGCAAATCACGACTATGCTCCACCCGATGCTGCCCACTATTAGGTAGTTGTTGTATACCGGAATAAACAGGGCCACCGTCGCAACTGCCGCGCCGGCCCACCAGATCACCAGCAGAGCCGCAAGGTAGCGGTTCATAATGTCATCAATCAGCCCCTCACGTCCTCGTCAAAGCCCCGAAACGACCTTAGCACCTTGCCGCACCGCTTGCAGCGGCAGTATTCGACAAAGTCAAAGTCGTCGTACTTTCTATACGCAAACGACTCTTCATGGTCGCAGAACAGCTGCCGTAATCCAAGCAACGCTATATACTGGTATATTGTGGGCGCTGCCTGCTTCATTATCATTTCGATCAGGCTTCTTGATATAGCGGCTCTTTCCATGACAGAGTCAGGAAAAGAGGGCCCGTAGCGTAGTCAGGATATCGCGGCGGTCTTCGGAACCGCAGGTCGTGGGATCGAAGCCCACCGGGCCCGCTTGTACTTCTTTAAAGGTAAACGCCAAGCTTTTTTCTATTCCAGGCGGAATCGCTATCACCGCTTTCATTTTTTCCAATAGCCATATGCTTACAGATTACGAAATCGCAAGACCACCGACAACAGCACGTTGCTTTCTTACTGTTTGCATATGCAAAAACTATGCAGACGATATCTTGACCGTTACTTTGAGTTTGATTTGATTGTTTTTTTGCCACTACTACTTCTGTCCTTTCGCACTCCCTTGACAGGGTCTGTGCATTTTCAGGGCGCTTGCGTGCGCTTCCTTAAAAGTACGCTTGGCCCCTGCGGGAAGGGCGTTTATCTGTTTCTTTGTCCTTTCGGGCAGCTTGCTTCTTGGCTTGATATGTATATAGACATACATTTGAAAATAATATTAAAGAGGTTTTTTGAAAGAAATAAGAAAAAGATCGGAGCTAGTAGTTTTCCCGGTCCAGCCTGTAGTCGTCCAATAGTCTCTCAATATTCGTCATGGTCTTTCCGGACGGGTCTGCTATCTCTTGCTTTGCAGGTGGGCTCTCCAGGTAGTTGGGTATCCTTGCGCTGATCCTTTCTTGGAAGGTAGGTATGTGCTCGTTCTGGTAGAACACGCCTATTGGGATCTTGTCGCCCCACTCGTTTGCCTTTTCAATTACCTTGGCCATCTTTTCGTTGGTCTCGGCAGGGTCGCGGACAATGCCGTCGTAGCCTGCATCTTCCAGCTTGTAAATTCTCGGCATTACTTTCTTTGTCACTGGGTCGATATTGCTGCTACCGGAAAACCATTCCTTGGTGTTGATGTCGTTGTATGTCGGGCATGGCTGCAGCACGTCCAAAAACGCAAGACCCTTGTGCGCTACCGCTTTCTTTATCAGGTCCTTTAGGTGGCGTACGTCGTATGAGTAGCCGCGCGCGATAAACGTAAAGCCGGCTACGAGAGCGAGTGCTATCGGGTTCACAGAGTTGTTCATGTTTGGCTGTGGGAGCGATTTCGTCTTCATCCCAAGCTTCAGGGTCGGCGATGCCTGACCCTTTGTCAGCCCGTACACGGCGTTGTTGAAGATGATGTAGGTCATGTCCACGTTGCGCCTACCAGCACTCACGAAATGCCCTGCTCCGATGCCGAGCCCGTCACCGTCGCCGCCCACAGCGATGACCTCAAGGTCTGGGTTTGACAGTTTTGCGCCCTGCGCAAACGGCATAACCCTGCCATGCAGCGTGTGGATGCCGTACGTCCGGATAAAGTGCGGCGTCTTGCCGGAGCATCCGACACCGGAAAATATCGTGGCTTTGTGCGGCGGCACCTGCATGTCTGCCAGCGCCATCTGGATGGCGTTTAAAATCCCGAAATCGCCGCAGCCAGGGCACCAGTCGTTGTGGACATCCGTCTTGTAGTCAGCCAGTTTAAGTGCCATTTTTCAACACCTGTCTCCTTGGAGCCTTGCCGCTGCTTATTCTCTTTACGGCGTTATAAACTTCCTCAAGCGACATCGGCCTGCCGTTGTACTTCACTATGAGGTGGTCCGGCTCTATCCCCGTCTGCTGCCGTACAAGCGCGCCCAGCTGTGAGGTATAGTTCATCTCAATATCGATGATTACGTCTGCCGCGCCTATCAGCGATTTTACAAGCTCCGCGGGGAACGGGTTGAGCAGGCGCACCTGCACGAACTTGCACTTTATGCCGTCATCCTTTTCCAGTTTATCCATCGCGTCGAGCACCACGCCTTTTGTCGAGCCCCATCCGATTATCACGATTTTTGCATCTCTGTTGCCATACGTCAAGGCCTTGTCCTCGTCAAGCATATCTTTTAGTGCCAGGTCAAGCTTGCCCATCCTCTTTTCCATCATCCTGTCGCGAACCTCGGGATCTTCGGTGATGTGCCCCTCCTCCGTGTGCTCGTCGCCGGTGTTCCAGAAAATCGCGCCTTCTGTCCCAAGGGGGATCCTCGGGCTTACCGGGTCATCAGAGAGCCTAAAGCGCAAATAGTTGCCGGCCGCGCCCCTTTCTGCGTCCGTTATTTTTTCTGTCACAATTGCGCCCCTCTCTATTTTTACCCGCGAAGGGTCAAAGACCGGGCACGTAGTGAGGCTGTTTGCGATAGCCTTGTCCAGCATGTGGATGACTGGCACCTGGTACTTTTCTGCAAGATTGAACGCCTTGACCGTGTCGTAAAAGCTCTCCTCAATGTCGCCCGACGCAAGGACTATTCTCGGAAAGTCGCCGTGGCCGGCGTGGATTGCAAAGTGCAGGTCGCCCTGCTCGTGCCTCGTCGGGAGGCCGGTAGATGGTCCTGCACGCTGGTACAGCGAGACGACGACCGGCACCTCGTTTATGCCTGCCCACCCCAATGCTTCTGCCATCAGGGAAAAGCCGGGACCAGAAGTCGCGGTGGCCGACCTTGCGCCCGCAAGCGCCCCGCCGATGGCCATTGTGATTGCGGCTATCTCGTCCTCGGTCTGGACTACTACAGTAGAGCCTTTTCTGCCAGAATCATAGAGTTCGAGGACTTCGTTTGATTCAAGGAACTCACTGTCGTCTGACGCAGGGGTTATCGGGTAGTAGGTCTGGAACCGGCAGCCTGCCACCATCTTGCCCAGGGCAGACGACTGGCTACCCTGTACGGCAATGACGCCGGGCTCCGGCTCCCTGGCAGCCAGCCTGTAGTTAAAGCCGTCCCTTGCAAAATTGGCCTTTGCGTATTCATAGATGTGGTTTGCCGCCTTGACGTTGAGCTCTGCCACACGCTCCTTGGCATGGAAGATGTGCTTTATCCCCTTGGCAAGCATCTCGACATCAAACTCCAGAAGCGCCATCGATGCAGCGAGGGCCATCACGTTTGTCATCCTTGCAAGCTTGCTAAGAGAAGGGTCTTTCATTTTCTGTGCAAATTCCTCTAGCAGGTGGAAATATGGCAGTGGGTAAAGGGTCACGCCGCGCTTTTTTGCAAATTCCAGCGCGCCTTGCACCGTCAATTCAAAGCCGGCCTTTTCAAGCGTTCTCTGTATACGCGCCGCGCCGTAATCGTCAATGGTCGGCACTTCGCCTAGCTTGGTCCCCGTAGCGTCTGAATCGTAGAATATCGCGCCGCCGGGAGTCACCTCGTCAAAATGGCGGAACACGGTCTCGGCGTCAAACGACACGAGAACGTTTATCTCGTCGACCGGCGAGCGGATGCGCTTTTCTGCCACACGCACGGTGAAATAGCTGTGCTCACCTTTGATATTGGAATAGTACTCGCGCTTGCCAAATACGTGGAGCCCGCCCACCGCGCAGGCGCGAGAAAAGATATTTGCCGCAGAGTCGACGCCACTCCCTTGGGCCCCCCCTATAACCCAGCTAAGCGAGTTTACTATCATGTTACATGAAAATCTTCCCATGCCCTGCTTTTAATGGTTTACAGGCTCTGCTGCGGTACCAGTAAGGAGGCAGGCTCATCCGCCAGTCGCGGCGTCTAGCAGGCAGCATTCGCAAGCGTCCTTTTTGCCGCAGTACGGGCACGAGCACATGCAGGCGTCAATAGGGTTACCGCAGTTGTCGCACATGACGGATTCGTCGCTTGCCAATACTACCACTACCACTACCACTCTGCCTCAACGTGCCCAAAGTTATTATACTTTTTATCTTTCATTTCGACCGCAGCAGGTTGAGGGCAGAGCCGGCCCTGAACCACTCAATCTGGGAGGAATTGTACGAGTGCTTCAGCTCTATTTCTTCGGTCCTGCCATCTGCATGGCTTATGATGCACTTTACCGTCTTGCCTGCCTGCAGATCCTTCAAACCTACTATGCTCAACCGGTCGTCTTCCAAGATCTTGTCATAATCGGCAGGGTCGGCAAACGTGAGTGCGAGGACTCCCTGTTTTTTCAGGTTGGTCTCGTGTATCCTTGCAAATGACCTCGCTATCACCGCCGCACAGTTAAGGTAGCGTGGCGTCATAGCCGCGTGCTCCCTACTAGAGCCTTCGCCATAGTTGCTATCGCCGACTATTACCCACTTGATCCCGTTTGCCTTGTACTGGCGCGCGACGTGCGGAAACGACTCTACCTGGCCGTCCA
>DASZTR010000035.1:0-19892 GCA_035547955.1 Nitrososphaera sp.
GATAGCAATAGTTCAGAAGTAATACCTATTGCACAGGAAGAGGTGCAGCAGCAAAATGACGTGCAGCAAGAGTTCCCAAATTCTACTGCTGAAGAAAAAAGCTACCCCGAAGACACTCACCCAGACTCGTACTTTTCCAACAAGCCTCTGGAAAAGATGGAATTGCAGAGGTACCTCGTCCTTGATCAGGATGGCAATGCCGCCTCCAATATCAAGCCGGGCGACAGCATCAAAATAATTACAAGCTACAAGAACTTGCAGCAAAAAGAGCAAAGGTACGCTCTGATAACTCAGATCATTGATCAGGACGGCGTTACGCTAGATGTCAGCTGGTCCATAGACACAGTTGAGAGTGGAGGATATGCAGACTGGTTCAAGTTGTGGAAGCCGGACTATCATGGCGTGTGCATAATCAAGACCGTTGTCTGGAGCGGAGTCGGCGAGGATCCAGTGCCGCTTTCGGAGACGAACGCGATGGCGGTCGTGATCCAGTGACAATCGTTCCATCGATGCCACAGCTCGACGGCAGAAGCTAATTTGCAATCGAGAGCAAAAGACGATGCCGAGATCATCTTCATCATGCCATGAACTCGGTCAGGCTTGACTGCATCTTCTTTTCTTCCCGGAATATCAGCTTTAGTTCCGCAGATATAGACTCAACCCTGCTCTTTAGGTACTCGTTTATCTTGTATTCCTGGCAAAAGCCGGTCGCAATTCCAAGGTACTTTTCAACGGCTCCTCTCGTTACCGTCTGTGTCAGGCCGTTGCCGCATTCAGTGCACTTGCCCACAAGCGGCATCCTGCGGAACTTTTCGCCGCAGTTTGTGCACCGGAACGTCTGCGAGGAGTACGAGCGCATGTTACCCATGATGTCCGGCAGTATGTGCGTCGTCAGCACCATGGCGGCGACTTCGTCGGCGTCCACCGCGCTGATGAGCTTTGCTGTGTCAAACTGCATCTTTAGCTTCTCATCCATCGTGTTCAGGGTAGAGTATGCACTTCTCTGCTCTTTTGTAGTCAGAGCCGCGGTAGGGTGCGTAAAGCCGTAGCCGAAAAACTGTGTCTCTTCGCCTATCCTGCCCTTTACGGTCTCTATCATGCTTGCGACGTCTGCGGCCTTGGCCTGCTTCCACGTCGCTTCATAGAATTCCAGCGGGTATGAGGAGGCGATGTCGACGTTGTGGGCCTGGCGCTGCACCTCGTGTGGCAACACAACCGGTTGTATCAAGAGCGGCGCGTCCATGAGCCCGCCTATCTTGTCCGGCAAAAAGTCAAATGAGAAGTTCAAGAACGCATCCATGAGTAGCATTATCGAGTCGGCGTCGCCGTCGCAGTCGCGGCGCTTGGCGGAATGCCATATAGGCGAGCCGAGGCATACCTGCGAGTCCGTAAAGCCGATTATGCGGCCCATTATGCCGACGGACGTGTGGGGCGCAAGGCCCACCACCAAGTGTCCGACGAGGTCGCTGACGGCGTCGACGTGGTAGAACGGCTCCTGCTCGTACAGCTTTTCCAGCTCCTCGTCGATGAACCTTGCCGCATTGACGAGGTGTTTTGCAGAGTCGCGGGGGATGATGACGTCCTGCATCATAAGCTCCACCAATTGATCAGGTGAGACAAGGTCGTGGCCGAGGTAGTCGCGACTGTACCCCAGCTCTTTGAGCTTGTCGACACTGACTCCGATCCATGCCGGTACAAAGTGTGTCAGCGGCTCGTTTGTCGCGTCAAAGCGTATGGTGCCATCCTTGAAGGCGTGCAACTCATGCTTTTGGCGCAGTATCCCCTTTTCAAGGGGCTCGGCGGCCTTGTCGCGGCTCATCATCGACTTGACCCCCTTTAGCGGCTGCTGCGCCCTGACGCCCAGCTTTTTCTCGGCCATCTGGAGAGCAGCTTTTAGCGGAAAATTCATCGACGCATAAGTCCTGCCGTCCCTGTTGCAGCGAGGACATTTTTCGCCCTCCTCCACCTCGCCCTTGCACGCCACGCACTGGCTGCGCAGCATCGTAGATGCGCCGCATGTTCGGCAGTGGGTTCCAAGCGACGGCAGGCGACAGGATTCGCAGTAGCGGTTTGCAATTTCAGTAAAGAGCGACTCTTCGGCGCAGGCCTTGATGATGTCCCGCGTCGCGCCACCCTTGGTGCCAATTGGAAACAGGACATGCACGGGGGGCTTCATCTTGCGCTCGGCGGCCTTTTCCGGCCGGCCCACCCTGACTGCAATCGACGACGCAAACTTGGGCATCACCGTGATGCCGGACGACTTGCTTACGAACTCGATGGCATCCTTGGCATCGGTAGCTATGGACCCTGAAGGTGATTGCTGCTGCAACAACAGGGAAAGCGATTTTGCCTGGTCGGGGTCATCGAGCACTATTTTCTTCTTCGTCATACTCTTCTCGTTGCCATTGTCATTATTGTTGTTGATGTTGTTGCCATTTGAAGAAACAAAATAATGATGGCTCACGCCCAGCTTTTCCAGGATTGCCTTGAGCTCAGGGTCGTTTGGTAGTTCTTGCAGCCTCTCCTTTAGGTACAGCAATTCGGGTATCGTAAGGACATCAAAGTAGAAGGAATAGCGCGGGTGCAGCGGGATGCCAAATTTCCTGCTCACCTCAAACGCTTCGTCAACTGTCGGCAACATTTCGAGAGGGTGCTCGACCAGCTGCACCAACCTGTCGCGGCCAATGGCGACATCATCGCTACCGTTATTGTCAATTGACAAAGAAGATGTAGCGGTAAGTTTTGCCCGCAACTGGAGCGCCCAGATTTCCTCTACATAGCTTGCAGGCGGTAGCTGTGCGTTGTTTTCCAAAAAGTCGCCGTAGCTTATCAGCATGTCGCCCAGGTACAGGATCTTTTGCACCTTTGAGCGGATCTTTTCGGCTTGCTCTACCGAGCGCACGGCAAGCACGCGGCCGTCGTCCATCCTTACCACTGGCGGCTCTACCGTGTCAACGAGCGCTATAGTAGATGCCTTTCCGGGTATGTCCATCTTGATCTGCGTGCCTGCCACGATTGCATAGTTCAAGAGCGCAGGGACGGCAGGGTGTATCCCCACCGTCGCAAAGCCAGTGTTTGGCGACCGGCCATAGCGCAGGCGGAATCCTCCCACCTTTTTCACCATCGAAAGCACCGGCCTGCCGGTGATGACTTCTGACATCCTGTGGTGCGCCGCGTCGTCGTCGCCCGTCTGGATCGCGCCCTTTAGTTCCTTGAGCCACTGCCAGCCGTCCAGCTTTAGCGTATCTACGAGTTTTAGCAGCTTGCGGCTCCTGCCTATGAGCCCGTCATTCATCACCCTCAGGGCGCCTCCGCGCACCCTGTCAGTGGCAATCCGCCTCATGCCCTTGTGGCCGACGACGTCTACGGGGTCGGTGTCGACGCCGTCAAGCTCCACAGGCAGGCTTGCGATGCACTTTATCACGTCCTCGTCAAGAACCTTGAACTGGAACCCCATGACCTCTCTTTCATAGATTCGGAGCTCCTCGACGAACCGGCCAGTTTCGTCGTCAAACGAATTTGCCTTGTACGTGCCAAGGCCGGCGACCTTGCGCGCGTGGTCTGCTATCAGCATAGTCAGGGCCGCTTCCGTTCCACCCGCGGAGCGGATAGGCCCGGCAAAAGACACTGACAGGTACTGCGAGCCGTCGGCGTTGTTTTTTATCGTGACATCGGATATCCCCTGCAGAGGAGCAACGGTCACTCCCTCCGTCACCACGGCAAGTGAAACCCTGACCGCGTTGTCGAGCCGGGTGCGCAGGTCGCCCGTGCCATACTCCCCCTTGGCAATCTCCTCTGCTATCTTTAGCGCGGCCTTTTCCTTAGTCGTCTGGCCAAGGAGCGCGCGCAGCCGCTCGGCGATTTCGATGTTGTGCATCTTGGCGACCCTGTCCGACAGGTCAAACGCTATCTTGGGTTCCACGACATCGGCGACGTCTATCCCTTTTCTGCGCGCCTTTAGCGCGTGCTCATAGTAATTCTGCACGCTTGCCAAGATATCGTGTTGATAACGCCGGTAATAGGCCGGCATTCTGATGTCCCGGAGCCGGGCATCGCCTTCGGAGAGCATCGCCATGTCTCTTAGTTGTGCGCCTGACGCATAGCCTTTATCATAGAAGATAACTTTTGCTGCCAGTCGCCGTCCTTCTCTATCATCGTCCCAACCACGATGATGTCTGCTCCCGCCTCGGCTATCTGGCCCGCCGTCTCGGGGCTTTTTATTCCGCCTCCGACTATGAGGATACCCTCATAGTACTTTCTCACCGCGGCCACCATCTCGGGTGTGACGTTCTGGAACGCGCCAGAGCCTGCTTCAAGGTAGACAAACCTCATGCCCATGTATTGCGCGGCAAGCGAGTACATCACAGCAAGGTTTGGCTTTGAGAACGGTATCCCTCTTGCCTTGCCGACAAACCAGGCTGCGGTCCCTTCACCTACTATTATGTAGGCGGTCGGCAGTGGCTCGATGCCGTGTTTTTTTACCGCAAGGGCGCCTAGCGCCTGGGCCCCGGTGATAAAATAGGGGTCTTCAGAGTTTAACAGCGAGCTAAAAAGTATCGCGTCGGCCCGGGGTGATACGCCTGTGACATTTCCGGGGAACAATATCACGGGTATCTTCTTGACCGCCCCCTTGATGTCACCGACCACCTTGGCAAGTTCCATCTGGTCGGTCGCGGACGAGCCCCCGACTAGGACCGCGGAGGCGCCGGCCTCTTCCAACTTCCTGGCCGTCGTCGTTACATCGTTATTGTTCTTGTTATTGTTATTTGTCGAATTTTCAGAGTCGATTAATGGGAAACAAAGCGTTCCATGCTTTTTTATCTCCTCTCTGAGATAGCTCTCGACTTTCCCTCCTACTATTGTTGTTATTATTCCTCTTTCACCCCACGCTCTCCTTTTGGGAGGGAAACCAGCCATTTTAAAGTTTGATGCGTGCAAAGCGTGCAGGTTTAATAGCAGATACACGCTATACAAATCTGTATAGTAGGCATGGCGGAGTTCAATTCCAAATCTAGCAAACTATTAATGGAAATTATAGGAAATTCTTTATTTACCCCCAGACAAATTTCCATAATTTATAAAAGGCTGCAGGGCGGAGGGAGGCCGCCAAACATGACTTCTGGCGCGTATTACAGGCAGGTAAAGCAGTGCCGGAACAAGGCAATAGCCGTACTTTACAGCGCAATACTTCTGCAATCGTCGGGTGCTCTGCAACCGGAGGCATTGAGCGCAATGGCTCGCCTTTCGGACCAGTTAGGCGTGATATTTGCTTCGGAAAGCAGTAGTGATGTTTTTGATCAGGCACGCTTGGAGGACGTGATGTCTGTGATGGACGCGCTGGTAAAAAGAGTGTGCAAGTTGTAAAACAAGTTTGGTCTGTAACATTAAATCACGGCTATTGCACGAAAATGTCGTGACATGATCCTGGATCTCCCCTTTAACGTCACTGTCGACCTGGGAACCGTGATATTGGGTGCGCTCTTTTACGCAGTCGGCCTTGTGACCGTGATGGCGCTGCGCAGGTTTAAAGAGGACACGAGGCGTGACAGCAGCGGCCGTGACGACAATGACAGTAATAATAATAGTCCCGTCCGTTACCATGCAGACGACGCAGTGGTGGAGGCCATCGTCCTCGAATACACACGCCGCCTCAGGGACTATGACCGTGTGATTGCAGAGATGCGCACGAAACTTGACATAATCGAGGTAAAGGCACAGGCGTTTGCATCGCCATCACCATCACAACTATTGTCATCATCGCAGCAGCAGGTCCAGCCTCACGCGCAGCCCGTGAGTGAGCCAGTAACAGTCACGCAGCGGCCACCTTCCATCACGGCGACAGCAACAACTACGACGACAGGAGTCGATGGCAGTAGCGGCCAGAATAACGGCACCGTCGATTATATCCTAAAGCTCCTAGCAGACAGGCCCCGTACCTCAAGAGAAGTCCAGCACGCAATAGGCAGAACAAGGGAGCATACCGCCCGCCTCATGAAAAAGCTGCACGAAGGTGGCTTGGTCAGCAGAGATGCAAACAGCAAGCCTTTCCGCTACAACATCACTGAAGCCGGTCGTACGAGATTGGTGAGGGAGGAGAAGCAGTTGCATGTTTCTCAGGCGCCCGAGATCCGTCAGTAATGATGTTTGCAGTGGCAGATTGCTGGTGCCTTGTAGTGGCAGTCCTATAGATCCACTCTTTGCCTTGGCGGTTCCTCACTAGTCGGCCGCGCTCGGTGTACCGCGAGAGGTAGGTGGAAATGATGCTCAGTTTGATTGGCTCGTTGTACGTGTCCTCGTACAGCTCTAAAATGTCAGATGAGGTAAAGCTGCCGTATGGGAACTTTGTCTCGACAAGCGCCCATATTCTGTCGCCTACGGAGGCAGGAGCCCTGAATCTGCCCTCCAGAGGAGAAGCGGTGGAGTTGGGATTGATAATGGGACCTTCGCCCTCGATGTTTAGGAGATCCATGAACTCGACTATCTTCAATATCTTGTCTTTTGAGATATTGCCCTCCAATGAGAGGTTGTACTTGCTCCCCTCGGCATCCTCCAGCTCTATACGGAACTTTTTCCTTCCCGGCATGAAAAGAATAGCAGTTCACTTGATAACACCTTGACACTTAACAGAGCTTGTGTCATTGTTGATAACAACCAGCTTAGCTGTTGTTAGCTTTACATGAGACGCGCGCAGTTTTCGTTAACAATCCCTGCCAGTTAACCAATTTCTTTGTTGCCAAATGGCCATTTCCATTTCCAGTGGAAACAGAGGGGTCTGGTTTACCGCTGTTAACAGCGTTAACCGTTACCTTAACGCTCCAGTGGAAACAAAGGGGTCGTTTTCAAGCCTTTTTGCGCTTACTCGATCTATGATGTTAATTGGCTGTTACCATCGACTATTGCCTGCTCATGCCGCCACCCCTTGCTTTCCTGTCCACTACCCTTCTCATTAATTCCGGTTTACCGTCTGTACAAGCTGATACTAAAACTAGTACTAGTTGATTTGGCAGTTTAAAAACGGCCTGTTAATGTACTGTTAAGACAACATTAACAAATCTGTATTCTGGAAAGGAAAGATAGGGGTGCGGGTGGAATAGTAATATTATGAGCAGCGGCGATATTGATAATATCTTTGACAGGGCGGCAAGTGGCAAATCGCTCGTCAAAAAAAGGGAGACGCTCACCATTGATTATGTGCCAGAAAAGCTTCCGTTCCGAGATAAAGAGGCGACATCACTTGCACAGACCTTATCGACCGTATTCAAGGGGTCAAGGCCGTCAAATCTATTATTATTTGGCAAGCCGGGGACCGGCAAGACCGCAGTGGTAAAAACCGTAGTCGACAGGTTGAAAAATAAAGCAGACGAGCTTGGCATCACAGTCAACGTCCCGATAATCAACGCAAAACTTGCCAACAGCGCTTACAAGTTGCTATTTGAAATCGCAGAGAATCTCGGCCTGAACAAGGAGGAAAAGAAAGTCGTCCACTTTACCGGGCTTTCTATGGGCGAAGCGACTGACCGCATCCTGCAATTCATACAGGTCAGAAAGATGCATGTCATCCTTGTCATAGACGAAATCGACTCTCTGGTGGATAAGAACGGAGACGACGTGCTGTACTCGTTTACCCGGGCCAACGAGCGCATGGGCAAGGGAGGCTTTGTCAGCCTGATAGGCATCTCTAACAGCCTTACCTTCAAGGACAAACTGGATCCAAGGGTGAGGAGCAGCCTTTCAGAGGAAGAGACGGTGTTCAACCCGTACACGGTCGAACAGCTCAGGCAGATACTGTCAGAGCGCGCCAGGCTGGCTTTTAGCGACGGCGCGATAACGGACGCGGCGATCAACCTATGCGCGGCCATGGCCGGCAGGGAGCACGGCGACGCCCGCAAGGCAATAGACCTCCTGCGCGTTGCGGCAGAGCTTGCAGAGCGCGAGCACGCCTTGAAGGTGGAGGAAAGGCACGTGCGGGCCGCGCAGGAAAAGATAGAGAAGGACACGAACCTAGAAGTCATCAGAAACGCCACAACACACACCAAATTCGTGGTGCTTGCCGTCACGAAATCAAAGAACGGCAATACAGGAGAGGTGTACGAGGTCTACTCGTCGTTGTGCAGACAGGCAGAACAGGAGCCCCTCACACAGCGCAGGGTCACGCAGATAATAAGCGAGCTTGACCAGCTGGGCCTCGTGTCAACGGACGTGGTAAGCCAAGGGCGCTACGGCCGGTCGCAAAAGATCAGGGTCGCCGTGCCCTTTGCGACGGTGCATGACGCGCTGAAGGACGACCCTACGTTTTCAGACCTTATGTCGTGACCGTCGTCAGATTGAAATCCTGCTTGAACGGCTGCAGCGTCGCCAAATTGACGACGATTGCAATCCCGGGCGAAGGCGTGATGCCCATTGTCTGTTGGAACTTTGTCTGCGCCTGCCACGCGCCCGAATTGACTACGAGCGTCCCGCGGTAGCTATCGACGTCTGTCACGTGCACGTGGCCCGCATGGAATATGTCTGGAACCTCTGTCATCACCATCATGTCCTCACTTTCTGGCGCGACCGGAGTGCGCCCCCCGTACGTCGGCGACAAGTGGCGCGCCTTTAACAGCACTTTCATCGCCTCCGCCGGCCGCTGGTAGCTCATGCCCGGCGTGGTCGCAATCACGTCGTCAAGGCTCTGGCCGTGGAACATTAGCACCTTTACGCCGTTCAGCTCCACATACGCCGGGTTACCAAGCATCGTGCAGTTCTGGAGGCCGTACAGGCCACCCGACGTTGCTTCAGGGAATATCGGCTGCGGGAGCGCCCTACGGCCAGGGTCGTGGTTGCCCGGTATGATGAAAGTCTTGATATGCTTTGGGATTTTTGCAAGCAGTTTTGTGGTGTAAGCCATCTGAGCCGTGGCATTCATCATCAGGAGCTCCTTGTCCTGGTTGGGGAATATGCCAATGCCGTCGATCAAATCGCCTCCGATGCAGAGGAATTTTATCTTGCGGACGACCTCGTCATCGTCACCGGACGCCAGCCAGTCAAGGAAGTTTAGGAACTCTTGCTGCATGAAATACTTGCTCCCAACGTGGAGGTCCGATATCAACACCGCATACGCCTCGGACTTGCTCTTGTTTGGCAGGTGGTCCGGGATGTCCGGTGAAAATACGTTTTTTATGGCAAGCCCGGCCACCCCTTTTGCGTTTTCCAACTCTAGCATTACCACCTGGTCGAGCGCTAGGTTTGCAGCCTGCTTCTTTGCATCCTCCGACACGGCAGTCACCTGCAGCCTGCCCGTGTAATCGTCAATCTCCAGCTCGACGCCGTTTTTCTTTGTGCGTCTTGACATCAATAAACCCGAGACTATGTACGTGCCGGCGCTCCCGAGGCCGCGCTCGCCGGTCGAAGAGGTCTTTTTTGTGCCCTTTCCCATCTGTTTGACCGTAGAAATTTTTGTCATCCTCTTGCTGTCCGGCCTCTGGGCCAGGATGCGCATGGTTTTCTCGAACCTACTCTTAAAGAGCGACGCATAGCCGTCGACTCCCTCGCCAGTGTTGACGTTTGACGTCGGGTCGACCAGCACCTTGGCAATTTGTTCCACATGCGCAAGCTCTTCTTCCTGCCTTGACGACGGGTTTACAACGCCCTTGATGTCGTCGACCACTATCATCTTGGTTTTTTGCTTTTTCTGCTTGATTATTTCCTGTACTGCCTTGAGCACGTCCGTCTCCAGACCCTTTAGCATAGCAAACGCGTCAGGGTGGATCTGGTAGCCTTTGCTTGTGGCATATGACAGTGCGTTTACAACCTCACTTTGCAGTGCCAAGAAACTAATGACTGCCTTTCCAATTCGGGCCGGCCCTTAATTACATTTCTCTCCCCTCCACTTTTTGCCTGGTCCTCCAAATGACTTTCAACTACAAAATGCATACATGCATATACCCCGCGTAGCACTTTACAGGGTACAACTCGCTGCTAAAGCGACCTGCCTCCAGTTTACCCTGAAAGTACCAAGCTCACGCTCACCAAGGGTTCCTCGGGAAGCAATAGAGGATATATGGAGCTGGGCAGCATCTTTGGCTGCAACCAAATTCTCCTTTGACTGGAAAAGGGAATGATTATGAAAAGTTTTTGCATATGTGTCCGCATAATCGCAAAATCCTCCTCAAGTAGTTATTAAGATTACACATAATCTATAACAATGGGAGTTTGACACTATAAAATTTAAATACATACAGGAATACCCATCATGGGTTGTCTGTGCCGTCTTTTCGCAAGAGACAGGGAAGAGATGATGGTAACGACGGTGACGACAACGGCAACAATAGCAGCAGCAATGAAACGACGGCATACTTGCGACAGCAGCAGCCCAAAGAGGACCATGATGACCACCGAATTGTTGCCATTACTGCACCGACGCTGTCCCGCTACGCACTTTTGCGGGCAATGGAGAATCTGGGAGTGGATTCCAAGTCCTTAGAGCCTCTCACTCTAGAACAGCTCTACGACCTCTTTAACAGGTTAAACAAACTAACCTCTGATGTTACTACAGCCTCTTCTTCCCCTCCTTCTTCTTCATTAGGAGATGGCCGGAAGGGAGTCGAAAGACAATACCCTCGCAATAACCGTCATCATCATCATGATTATCAACTACAACAACGGCAACAGCAACAACCCCTGCATATGGATCGCGGTGATGGTAACGGTGATGACAACGATGGTAGTGGCGGCAATAATGACGACAACAACAAAAACGATAGTGGTAGCAGTAGTAGCAATAGTATCGACTGTATCGCTTTGTCGCCCATCGACAAACACATGCTAAAGCTCCTGCTTGCGTCAAACGGCACCGTCTCATCCATGACCCTGTCAAAAGAGCTGGGGATCCCACTTACCACCATCCAGAGGAGGCGCAAGCGACTTGCAGAGTTCCTAGACATATCTTGCTCCCTAGCATTGAAAAAGTTCGGCCTGCGCTCGATCACGTTTTTTATTGCAGTTGAAAACGGCATGCCGACAAGCGTCGCCAAGGAAATCCTGAGATGGCCCGGCGTAATGTCTGTGTCAAGGACATTGAGCAACCATAAAATCGACATAAAGGCGGAAGTGGTACTAAAGACAAACAAAGAAGTAATTGATTTTTCCGAGAGGATAAAAATGATGCCCGGGATAAAGGAGCTCTTTTGGGCTGAGTCAATAGAATTGGTGGGCAAGAACAGCGACATGCTTTATTATTTCTCCAAAATCGACGCTCCCTAGAGGAGGCGCGTACGCACACATCTATTTCTGTTGTTTTTTGCAGCAGCTGCAAGAAAAAAATCTTTTATTCGTGCCTCCCTTTTTGTACATACAACACTCCGCGGTAGAGAGCATCGATGAAAAAGTTCTGTAGCAGGTGCAAAAAAGAATTGCCGGCCAATTCAAGATACCTACTCTGCAGCGACTGCCACAAAAAAGTCGCACTTGCCGAAGACGACAGGGAGTTTTTCGAGAACTCGCGCGTACATTGGCGCTAGAGCCAGTGCTTTCTCCATATGCCGACCCACAGGAAGGTCAGCAGAGCGAATGCAAATACGCTGATGCCTGTCGAAAGGTGGGTCGCCACCGCTATCGGGTGCAGATGGGTTTCCACGGTGATAAAGCCCAATGCTAACTGCCACGAGACTATGGCGGCCGCGATTACTGCTGCTTTCTTGGCCCTCTTTACTTTTGAAGGGACGATTATCGCTGTCGCATAGATGACTCCTGCGGTGATGGCCGCGACCAGCCTGTGCACGTACTCCACAAGATAGCGCTCCTCTGGCATGCCAAAGCCGTTTGGGCACAGCGGCCAGCCTGTACACGCAAGGCCGTTCTCGGTAATGGGGCCGGAGCTCAAAAACACGCCAATGAGCATGACTGAATAGACAAGACCAAGCGAGATGAACGCAAGAGCGATGACCGGCTTTTTTAGCTGGGGTTCCTCGACTGCCGCCCCTCCACCTGCCGTCGCATTGTTCTTTTTTTCCGTCACGCAGTATTCTCTGCTGCGTTTTTGGCCCCTGTCCAATTATTAACCTTGCCACTCATCGATGTTCATACTTACTTGCACATACACGCATACACGCACGCATACACACACATGCACAGGAGGATACGAAGCAAGCGAGCATGCGAGCTAGCGAGCAAGTAAGTAAGTATGCGCCCATATATGCCTGCTATAGATATTTTGACCTCAACGCTTAAAGGAAAATCCTGCGAAACTATCGTTGGTATATCTAACATACTACCACCATATAGTACGGGACAACCGCCGCCACCTATGCCATCACCATCGCCCTCGTCACCATCGCCGCCGGCAACAGTCCTGCTCGTCGACCAGAAACAATCGACCGCCGAGTTGGTCAAGACTTACCTGAGGGCAGACGGCTATGAAGTGGACCATACACCGGACCCTTCAGAGGCGTTAGAGTACGCGCGGAGGTCGCAATATGGCGTCGTGGTGACGGACCTTGTGATGAGCGGCGGCATGACTGGCATAGACCTGTACCGCGAGATAAAATCCCATGACGTCAATGTGCACTTTGTGTTCATGCTGGTCCTGTCAGCCGACGTCCTGCGGCTCATGGGTTCGCTTGAGAGGAGCGACGTCATAAAGAAGGAGCCGCTGTCCATTAACGAAGTGATACGCAAGGTGCATGCTGCATTCGCTTATTATTCCTTTCATGAATAGTCGCTAAAGATGCTGTTGACGTGCGATGCCAGATCGTCGCGCAGCTTTATCACTTTGGCGCGCTTGTCGCCGTCCAAGTCAGTCATCAACAGCGCCTCCAGGCCCTCAACAAGGTACTTTATGTTCGGGAGCGTCAACAGCACACGCTCTTCCTCCTTTTGTTTTCCGCCCATCCCAACGGTATATCCGTCATACCTGTTATTAATCATCTCGCCCGTACAAATGAGTTTAATAGCCGATCTGCGCTCCAAAAGTGGCTTTAATCATGTCGTCGTCATCACCCTCCTCGCCTGACCCGCCGCCATCACCTCCTCCTCCGTCGCAGCGGCAGATAATAATCAACCTCTATAACTCTGGCATAGAGCCGGACATAATCGCCCTGCAGCTTGACATCGACAGGGAACAAGTCGACAGGACGATAGCCGAGTATGCGGCAGAGGAGGAGCGCAAGCACAAGGCCGCAGACGATGCATCCGGGGCACCGTCGCTTGCATCATTTGAGCTGGGCCAGGTGGTGGACACAGATCAGGCGGTCAAGCTGGCGCAGGAGCGTGTATGGCGTGCTCTCCGCTTTGAGCCGCAGTTCAACCTCTCGACGGAGGAGACAAACAACATCCTTGAGAGGTTCGCCAAGTCCAAGGTGGGCTTTGTGATCCTGTACGTCGACGTCGTGGGGTCGACAAAGCTGTCGATGACCCTTCCTGCGGATAGGCTTGCCACTATAGTGCAGGCATTCACGCAGGAAATGACGATCCTGATTTCCGCCTACGGCGGCTTTGTGCTGAAATACGTGGGTGACGCCATTCTGGCATTCTTCCTTGCTGACTGGAACAATTTGCGCGTGCCGTGCGCAAACGCAGTGTCGTGTGCGCACGCGATGATAAAGGTGATGCGGCAGGGCGTCAACCCGATCCTCAACCAGTACGACTATCCTGAGCTGAACGTACGCGTGGGTATTGACGTGGGTGACAACGTCGTGGTACAGTACGGGTGGGACACGATGACCCTTGAGGACGGTCGACAGGTCAGGAGGCCGCATCTGGACATACTCGGGTACACGATAAGCGTGACTGCCAAGATGACGGGCATCGCCAAACCTGACCAGATAGTGGTGGGCCAATTTGTCTACGAGGCGCTATGCGAGGAGGCTAGAGTGGCTTTTGCACCCGTGCAGGTAGACCCGGAAAAATGGGACTATGTCAGCGACTATACAGGCAAGATCTACAAGCTATACGGCAGCAGGTAGTACACACGCACACGCAAGCAAGCAAACAAGCAAGCAAAAAAAGAGCAGGTTGTAGGTTGTTCTTACAGGAATCAAACTATCGCGTTCTATGTTATATTACCTGCGCCGCTAAGCACAACCAGTCTCTTTTGAGCAGCGTAAAAGCACACCTGTCAAGTTTATAGAGTTTCAAGGAATTTGCTTTATGTACAATTCTCGATTTTTACATAATTGCAACGCCTAACATGATGAGGAGGAGAAGGAGAAGCAAAAGAGGATCAAGGGCTATCTCTATTTTGACCACCGCCACTATGATGATGATAATAGTAACATGTACAACAACAATCCTGGCAGCCGCAGGCAGCCGCGCCGCACTCGCATACTCCTTCCTTCTGCCTCACTGGGCAGAGAACCCCCGCGACGCCGGCATGGGGATAGTGGGAGTATCCATGCTCCCCGCGTCCTCGCGCGACTGCAACATAGAGCTTCCGGCCGCGGACCCGAATAACGAAGGAGAGTCAGTCACGTTCAAGGTTCCGCCGGGAGTCGCCGACATCGTGAGCGCCGGCGAGCCAAACATGCCTGCCAATTACCACATCGCGTTTGAAGGCGACGACGGCATGTACTATGAGGTAGGAATCTACTACGGCGACTGGTCAAGGGATTCTGGCATGGGGTACAACGCCACCAAGTTCCAAATAGCCTGGGGGGTGGGCGGTGTTTTGAGGGGAGTCTCGAGCATCCCCGTAATCGCCGGCCACACACTTGAGCTCTCGATCTTGTATGGCCAGAACAGCACGAGGCAGTGGCAGGTGTGGATGGACGACCTTGATGATTCAAGGCCGGTCCAAGTGGTAGACATCGGGCATGCATCAATGAAGGTCAAGAGCGATTACTTTACGTTTGTCGAGGCAGGGAGTTTTGCCCCCAACACCAACACGCAGCGGCTGGGGCTGGTAGAAGTACTGAATATCCAGCGTGCTACCCGGGCGGGCGGCTATGATTATAATAATAATGGTGATGATGGTAATAATGACAAGGTTAACCTGAACACTTGGACTGGCGGGTATCTGCTCACGGACTGCTCTCCTGCCAACAGCAGCTATGGCGTCACGTACATGGGCGGCAGCGGCAAATTCAAGATTGGATATGAGGGAGACACGACGATGAATGGGCTAAAACTATGGTAAGTAACCTCGCTTTTTCCTCTGGGTGGCGAGATGCCGGTACAACCGGATTCCAAAGTAGCCGGAATAGGCATCTCTGGAGTTACGTCAACCTCATTGAATTTCAGAAACTATATATCAGAAATTTACGTAATTATCTCTCTAACAATGCACGCGATGGACTACGAGGATTCTTTTGTCAAGATCGCCGGCCTTATAGGGGGAGAGGAGTACGTCAAGGTGTCTCGCGCGCTTCTCAATACGGAAGACGTCACCGACGAGGAGATAGCAAGCGCAACCGGACTAAAGATAAACCTCGTACGCAAGGTCTTGTACGACCTGTTCGGAAAGGCGCTGATATCCGGCATCAGGGTCAAGGACGAAAAGAAGGGCTGGTTCGTTTACCGCTGGCGCGCCAAGCAAGACCACGTCGACAATTTCATTGAGAACCAAAAGAAAAAGATCCTTGACAGGCTGCACAAGCGCCTTGAGCACGAGGACTCGACGGAATTCTACCACTGCGGCAACCACGACTGCCCGCGCGTGAAGTTCGACGTAGCAATTGAACTGTTCTTCAAGTGTCCGAACTGCAAGGGCCCGCTCAACATGGTCGACAACAGCAAGGTCAAGGAAGCCCTGCGCTACAAGATAGACCAGATAACTACGGACATCATAAACTCCAAGGCCAACGCGGCTGCAAACAAGGAAGCAGAAGAGGCTGCCGCAGCCGCTGAAGAGGAAGCGGAGAAAAAGGCGGCAAAGGCAAAAAGGAGCAAGACCGCCAAGTCATCATCAGCATCGTCCAAAGCTAAGGTGTCGTCACCGCCGGCGGCAACCGTCAGCAAAAAGCCCGAGGCTCACAACAGCAGCAAGCCCAAGAAAAAGTGAGACTGAGACTCTAGGCAGGAGAAAAAACCAGCGATCTTGCAGTAGCGAATATTTCTGTCCACATTTTCCACGTGAGCCTGCCAGTATTGGTGTTCTGCCTGCTCGGGTGGTACGAGGCAAGTAGCGCCCTGCCCGATGAAGCGACATTATCATACTGCGCGCCGTGTGCAAACGCAAGGCCCCTCGCGCCGACCGCCCTGCAATAGGCATCAAATGCAATTTTCCCAAGGGCCAGCACCACCTTGACGTTTCTCAATACCTGGAGCTCTGCCTCTAGGTATGGCAGGCAGTTTGCAAGCTCCTCCGGTGAGGGCTTGTTGTCCGGCGGCGCGCACCTTGCGGCAGCGGTGATGTATGCTCCCGTAAGCACGAGCCCGTCGCCGCGCGCAAGGCTTGACGGCTTGCTTGCAAATCCTGCCCCGTGCATCGCCCTTGCGAGCCAGTCGCCCGAGCTATCGCCGGTGAACATTCTGCCCGTCCTGTTGCCGCCGTGCGCGGCCGGCGCAAGGCCAACTATCAGCAACCTTGCATAAGGGTCGCCCCATCCTGGCAGCGGTCTTGCCCAGTAGTCTTCGCCAGAATGTCGCCTTGTCTTTTCTCTGCCCACGTCGCGGATGTATTTTGCAAGCCGCGGGCATTTTTTGCACGCGATGATCCGGCCGTTCAGGCGCTCAAGCTCGACGGTGGCGCCCCAATCATTATCCTTATTATCACTATTATCATTGCCATTCATGATGTCCTGCAATTGCAATCACCTTGCGAATAATCTTTTTATCACCCATCAAAACTTTCGTCTACGTTTGTCCAGTTCCGACAATGGCAGCATCGCAGTAGCCAACGCAACAAGCGAGCTGACGTGGATCGCCGGCGCGGTGGTCCTGAGCGACAACCCGCCGCAGCAGCTAAAGTTCTGGCGCAAAAAATTTGGAGTAAAGCAGGCCGACCTTGCAAAAAAGATGGCCATCACCCCCTCTGTTCTGAGCGACTATGAGAAGGGCAGAAGGCCGTCTCCTGGCGCCAACTTTATCAAGCGTTACTTGCAGTCGCTATACGAGCTGGCGCAGTCCGGCAATGCGCGGCCTTCTTCTTCTATTTCTGTAGGGAAGAATGAAACTGCCGCCACTACAGCATTAACATCATCGCCGCCAGGATCGATGGTGGCGGCATCAGGGGCTACTGCTGTAACTATAAATCAGCCGTAACCCCCTGCTTTTTCAGAGCGTGCATATATACACACATGCCCATAATCCAAGTGTCAATGTATCCCGGCAGGACAAAAGAACAGAAAGACGAGTTTGCCAAGGCGATAACTGACGCCGCAGTAAGCATACTAAAGACAAAAGCAGAACACGTCATCGTAGTGTTTGAGGATAACCCGAAGGAAAACTGGTTCCAAGCCGGCAAGCCGCTCTGACCTTTATTATTTGCGTGAGTGAATTGCTGGTATCCGTTGCCGTGGTGCAGATGAAGTCGTCGGAAGACAAGCAGGAAAACCTGCAGCGGTCGGTCGCGTACATCGAGCAGGCTGCGGCCGGCAAGGCACAGGTGGTGTGCTTTCCCGAGTTCCAGATGGCGTTTTCGCCTGGCACCCAGACCGCGGAAGCGCTTTCAAGACTTGCAGAGACGGTGCAGGGCAATTTTGTCACTACCTTGAAAAAGGCTGCAAAGGCAGGTAGAATCGGAGTGGTAGCGGCGATGTACGAAAAGGGCACCGGCAGCAGGGTTTACGACACAGCAGTCGTGATAAGCAGTAAGGGCACGGTAACGTCCGTGTACCGCAAGTTGCACCTGTACGACGCGCTCGGCTTCAAGGAGTCAAAAAAGCTCATGCCCGGCAAGAAGCTGGTCGGGCCGGCAAAAATCGTGGCCGCCGGCAACATCGGCGTCATGATATGCTACGACATCCGGTTCCCCGAGCTGTCTAGGCTCCTTGCGTTAAAGGGGGCAAACGTGCTCGTCGCGCCCTCGGGGTGGGTGCAGGGGCCTATGAAGGAGGAGCACTGGCAGACGATGCTAAAGGCCCGCGCGATTGAAAACGGCTCGTACGTCGTGGCGCCGGATCAGGTGGGCAACATTTACGCCGGCAGGAGCATGGTAGTTGATCCATTTGGGATGGTGCTCCTTGACATGGGGGGCCAGCGCGAGGGCATGGAAGTGGTGGAGCTTGATATGGAAAAGGTAAAGCAAGTGAGGAAGTCGCTACCGCTGCTTAAAAACCGCAGGACAGACGTGTATTCCCTCTCTTCCCGTATATGATGCGCGCATTCACACACATACACACATACACATACACAGATAGGAAAATACAAGCAGGCAAGAAAGGTTAAGAGGCGATTTCTGCAATAACATGTACGTTATACAGAGATAGAGAGGCACATACACACACATGTTTGGAAAGGATAGGCAGTTTAAGACGATCTTGACGGACAGAGACGACCTGAGCGAAATAAAAAAGATCGCAAATCACCTGGACGAAGACGAAACGGTCCTGGTGGTCGCAAGGCAGTCAAGAGTCATGCCCGGCGGCTCGCTCACTACTCCTAACATAATATTTGCGACCGACAAGAGGCTAATAATCAGGGATCCTCGATCGCTTGGGCTTCGGCAGAGCATCGAAGACATCAGCTATGACAGGATTACAAGCGCCCGGCTTGATGAGGGCGTGCTATCATCAAGCATAATCCTGCGGGCGCCGGGGCTCAGCACGATAGCAGAAAAAAAGCTTGACGGGATTGCGATGGGCGTCGACAGCAACGAAGGGCAGATAGAGGCGATCCCAAAAGACAAGGCTCGAAAAATAATCGAGGCCATAAACCAAGGGATACAGAGATCAAGGGCTCCTACGACCATAGTGAATAATAACCAGGCTTCTTTCGCAGATGAGCTGGACAAGCTCGCAAGACTGAGGGAGCAGGGCGTGCTGTCAGAAGAGGAGTTCCTGCGGATGAAGCAGGAGCTCCTAAAGAAACTCTAGCAGCTCAGGGCAAGGTAGTGGTCGTTGTGGCCCGTGCGCCATTGCATTTTGCACTCGTGCTTTTCCACTGGGCATGAAAAGCGCTCCTTGCAATGCTCGCACATGTGCGAATGGTCGCTTGCAAAGCTCATACGTAAACACGTAACATGCATTTTTTCTTATCAAGGCTGCGCAGTGTGCCTAGCGAGGCTTGCTCTATCTCCTTCATTCTTTTCCTTTTTCTTGTAGGGGCACTGCATGTTGACGCAGACGTTCCACCGCTTGCTCCTCCTGCCAAACACAACAGAAATTATCGGCCAGCCGCACTTGCAGCAGGTTCTAGAAGCCCTGATGCCGCCTCGCTGCGGGAGCGGTGCGCTCGCCCTGCATCCAGCGGCATAGTTTGAACAGCCGACAAACCGCTTTTTAGTGGTCCTTGACTTTATGATGCGCAGTTGGCCCTTTTTGCACACTGGACAGCCGCCAATCACGACGATAGCAGCAGATGCGTTGTTCGATTGCGCTGTAGCAGCGGCGCTTCCAATCTGCTTTCCAATCGTAACCCCCTGCTTTCGGAATGCTGCAAGCGAGCTGACCAGCCTATCCACCGCGTATTCTACCACGTCGGCAGGCTCTTTGACGCCCTGCTCTATGCCCTCTAATTGCTCCTCCATCGAGCGCGTGAGCTCTGTTGACACTATCGCCGGCGCGTGCTCCCTCATCGACTCGACCACTGCAAAGCCAAGATCAGTCGCCTCGATTCCGCCTTTTTTTGTAGCAGCAGCGGCAATGTAGCCCCGCTTGAAGAGCGTCGCGATGGTGTCAGCCCTTGTCGCCTTTGTGCCTATCCTTTCTTCCTCCATCTTGGCAAGGAGCGATGCCTGGCTGTAGCGCCACGGTGGCTGCGTGAATTTCTCTTCCATCGCGACCTGCCTGCTTGCAAGGACATCGCCTTCGCGCAGCAGC
>DASZTR010000036.1:0-13329 GCA_035547955.1 Nitrososphaera sp.
AAAAGCTCGTCCGGCTTGAGGGCGCCTGTTTCAAACCTCTTCAGCAGGTTGGCCTTTTCATTCATCTGCATACCTAGCTGCTCGTGCGTGATGCCCTTTCTCATCCTGGCCTCCCTGATGAGCCTTGGAAACTCGGGATCCAGCACGAGGTCGTCTGCCATGCCGATTTTCGCCTGTCTTGAAGAAGTAGAAGCCGGCGCGGCCTTTTTCTTCTTTGCCGCCGGTATCTGCGAAGGCGTGTATGGCTTGCCGTGTTTTGAGCACGACATGCAGACTCTGAAAACAGTGCCGTCCACTACAACCATCTTTCCTTCGGCGGCGGACCTGCCGCATAGCTCGCAGTAGGACATTTCTTATGCCTTCCAAGCTGCTAGATGCAAGCGGACGAAATTAACCTTTCCTACATGCTCGTCCATGTACATCTGAACAAGCTCCTTATTTTGCGGACTCATTTGTGTCCTTCCTGCCAACCTTGATGGCATCAAACACGCCTTGCGCCAAGTTGTGCGTTGACGGCCTTTCACCTGTGAACATATGCCTCGTGTGAAAAGCCCCACGCCCTAGTTCTTCCTGATTGTCTGCTGCACCGTCATGTTGAGCACGATCTCGGCTATGTCGCTTGCGTACTCTGACACGCGCCGGATGTTCTCTGTGATGAGCTTTATCCTGTACATCTCGCTTGCGTCCCGGGTCTTTGAGATCGACTTTATTATCGTCTTTTCCAATTCGTCTACTTTGCGTGCCTTTTCAATAGCCCTGTCGGCGGCTTCGTAGTCGCGCTTGAACATGGACAGGCATGCGTCGTCAAGCACTCCCAGGGCAAAGCTGCACATCTCGTCAACCTTCTCTATGACTTCCTTGTTCGCAGGCTGGCGCATATCTATGATGTCCTTGGCGATTATTGCTGCGTGGTCTGCGACGCGCTCGACTGACTTGGCAATCAGCCGGTATCCAAGACAGTTGCGGGGCTCTTGCAGACCAATCTCCTTGAGTAGGTGCTCATTTTTGATTGCTATTTTCAGTTGCCTGACTATATAGAAACTGAACCGATCTACTTCGTCGTCTGATTTTACTACCTCTTCGGCAAGCTCGGCGTTGTTTTCCCGGAGCGCCATCATCACGTCGCGGTACATCGATTTGGCGATAAGGAGCATGCGCTTGAACGCTGCGTCCACCGACAGGTCAAGCAGGTTTATGAGCACCTGGAGCGTTATGCCACTTGCCGAATCGGCTATTATCTCTGTCCCCATGAGGATGCGCCGGGCGATATTCTTGATAACCTCGCGCTGCTCAGCCTGCAGCCTGCCGTCCTTTGGGACGATGTTTATGACGTTGTAGCCAAGGAAATAAAGTGCAATAAGCTTTCTTGCGATAAAGTATGGGTTGTTGTCTTTTGCGACCTCGATTGTGGCGTCTTTCTGCTCTTTTGTGATGCGCCTTGACGCCGGCGCAATCTGCAATGTAGAGTTGCCCTGCCTCAGTATCGTTACGTGGTCGCCTTGCTTGAGGCCAAGCTCCTGTATCCATTTTTTTGGAAGCGACACGATGTATGACGAGCCGCCTGTGTACTGCAGCTTTCTAGTCTCCTCGCCGAGCCCGCCCTTGCCATTTTCCACGTTGCTTTCCATTGCTTGTAGGATTGCGCTTGATTCTATATATGTCTAGCCACTGTCTATATAGAACAAATGAATGACAACGAGGATGCACTCTGCGTATTTATGTGGGAGTTCCTGCATCCTTGGTGCTGCTGAGTTGAACCCACTTCCTCTGGATGCACGAGACAAGGTATGCCGGCACATAGACGCCATATTTGGCGCCGGTGTATCAGAAGCCCTACCGGCCAACGACGGTAACAATGGCATCAAGTTTGAATACTCGCGCAAGACAGGCAGGATAAAGAACTTTTCAATCGACAGCGCGCTTGTCGCCACCTTGCGCACGGACGGCGGGCTTGCCCTCACGGTGGAAGGCGCCCAGTTTTTTGTGAACAACAGCAGGACTTTTCGGGAAAACTGTGTAGTCCCGGCCGACGAGGCTGTGCCATTTGTGAGCGAAGGGAGGTCGCTTTTCTGTCGCCACGTGGCATGGTGCGGCTCTAACGTGAAGGCCGGGTCGGACGTGGCCGTGCTTGATAAAGACGACAACGTTATTGCCGTAGGCATTGCCGTCTTTGGAGCCGGCATGATGGTGGGCAGGTTCTCAAAGGGCGTTGCCGTCAAGGTTCGACAAGGAATAAAAGGTAGAACGAGCTAGCAAATGTGACATGATGCGCGGCAACCGTGACATGAGGCGCATGTTGGACAAGATGGGCCTTGACATGAAGGAGATGCCTAACGTTGAAGAAGTCGTCATCAAGACCGACACAAAAGAGTTCTACCTTGTAAAGCCGCAGATTATAGAGATGAGGGGCAAGGATAGTACAATCTTCCAAGTGGTCGCGACGGACATTGAAGAAAAGCAGCGCGAGGTGCCGACGTTCAAGGAGGACGACATACTACTTGTGATGCAGCAGGCAAACGTGTCGAGGGAAAAGGCGATGCAGGCACTGACCGAGTCAAAGGGCGACATGGCGCAGGCGATACTGACGCTTACCACCTGACCGTTCTCCTCCACCCCTTCCACCCCCTCATACTTTTAAATAGCCCTGCCACGGCAATTCTCCTGTCTTGGGACACGATAAACCTGTTGCTACGCTTACTTCGCATTCTGCCGTAGAATCCATTGTCGGCGCGCTCTCTGAGCTGGAGAACGACATCGACGGCATGAACGCACGCGTGGATGAAATGAAAAAGCGCCTACTTGCGCATTCTAATGAGGAGGTGGACAAGCTGAAGCAGCAGATAATCTCGATGGCAAACGAAGAGGCAAAGAGTATAGTCGAGGCGGCAAGGGCCGAAGCCGAAGCCGAATCCGCGCAGATAATGAAGGAGGCCGAGAAGAGCCTAGCCGCTATAAAAAAGAACATCGACGCCTCCTTTGACAAGGCGGTTGAAAGCATAGTTAGGACGGTCCTAGGACAGCAACAGGAAGCAGAAAAGAGCGAGAAAAAGGCGGCGGGAGCCACTACAACAACCGCTGCGCCAAAGATCAAAAGGTATGGCTCTGACGGCAAACCCGTGAACTAGCTTTGTCATCATAATAGCGACAGCAGCAACAAAGGTAGTAAGTAGTAAAGCTTAAAAACGATTTTCCATACAAACTAGCTATCGATGATGAAGCGCCCCTGACGAAGGAGCTCTTGCAACACCACCAACAACAATACAAGGTTGCAGTGGCGACTCTCCAAGGCCGCCCATATTATGAAATCACGCATGCGCTAAAGCAAATGGGGATAAGGTACGACTCGATATCGCCGGAGGAATCCGCCGATTCTGACTGCAAGGTCATAATTACGACGCTCGATGAAGTGGGCATTATTTCGGGAAGAAAGGCAGTGATGCTCGACACCGAGCTTGCAAAATATCCTGTGATAGCCAAAGCAAAGATACTGAGGAACATCGCCGGCCCACAGGCTGATGATCAGTTGATCGTTGGCATCGATCCCGGCAACAGGATCGGAATCTCTGTTATGTATCTGCACGAAGAAGTAGCAAGCACAGTCGAATCATCTCCTGCAAGCGCAGTAGAACAGATTTCTGCCGTCCTTGGAGGCATAGTCTCACACAGAAAAATGGTCAAGATAGGAGACGGGAACATCAAGATGGCACTCTCGATGGCTTGGGCAATAAAGAAAAAATTCAATGATGTGGAGATAGAGATAGTGGACGAGCACGGCACATCCCGCCCGCAAACCAATGAGGTGAACCGGCGGGGCATCCGCGACAGGGTGTCTGCAAGGACGATTGCGTTCCGTCACGGCAGGCCGTATTATCTATCTCAGAGATAACCGCCGTCTATAGGAGACGCGGTGTATATATTTTTATATATGTACATACTTTTGCAAGGCTTTTTGTATATATTATACTCAAGTTTCTATAACTTCAAAGCTCGCCGTACCCGTACTGCCATGATAGGTCACTACAACAGTGTACTGGCCCGGGTCAAAGTTCTTTAGGCCCGTGGAAAAGCTGCCGTCCGCTGCCACCCCTGCTACTGTATTGTACACAACCGTATCTGAAGAATCGGAAACATCTACCTGCGCTACCGTGCCGGAAACCGCGTCACCATTTACATTTCCACTGATTTGTGGTATTTCGTTTGGACCGTATGTATCGCTGTCGGCTACCACCGTGATGCTCCCGTTATTGATGCTGCCACCAGCATCTTCCGTACCACTATTATTCTCTCCTCCTTCTCCTTCCGTTTCCGCGCCAGTTTCCTCAGGTTGGCAAACACTTTCAATAGACATTGCGGCTCCGGGTACCTGAGAACAATCAATGACGGATTCTACGGTGCCTACGATTGGCTGCCCTGCGAAATGGTGGCCTGCTTGTTCGTCGTCAAGCGCAATGAGTATTGACGAGCCATTGGTGATGCTTATGACAACTGGTACACCTGTCCATGTTACGCTGTTATTTGTTCCAACATCGATTGTGCCGTTGGTAAAGAAGTTGTTGTCAGAATCGCGCAATCCGATCTCACTTGGTTGATAGTTCAGCAGCTGGTGGGTATGAGGTTTGCCTAGCTCTTGTGATGAGGGTATAGCTGCCATGGTCGCTTCAAACTGGACTGCGTTGCCATCTCTGACATGCATGCTCCAGACGCCTTGCAAATCGTACTTTAGAGATTTTGTGATGAAAGAAATCGCGTTTATCGTTCCGTTGGCATCAAAATTCTGCGCATCCGCACTTGCCGGCTTTGGATTTTGGAACATCGAAGATGATTCGCCGTCATCCTCGTCTGTCTGCTGGCCTGTATCAGAAGGAGCGTTAGCATCTAGCGCAATGCTCATAACGTCTCGGTCGCCGCCGGCTGGTTCTGTCGCAAATGCAAGAGGAGGAACTGCCGTCCCAAGCGATGACATGATGAGGCAAACCGTCAACAGGTATAACCTCTTGCCAGAAGCAGACATATGTAACGTATAACATCAGGGTTATTTTAAAGCCTTGAGTAAATATAGCAGATAATGTGCTTATTGTGAAAATTCAGCGTAAGGCAAAAGCGCAGTATTGCAAATTCTTGCTTCAAATCGATTATCATTATATATTTAGCATATTCATCCGATATACTATAGGAAAGTACATGCGCAAATGCGCTCGTGTACGTTATATGCGTCTGCCAACGTAGCGGACTATACATATAATATTACAATATTGATCGATCCTATTGTTATTATAAGAAAGTTTGCAATATTTTTTCTATATTTGACCATTACTCGGCTATTTTTATAAAAGATAGCTGAACACTAGGGAATGGACAAATCTGACGAAAAAAGAAAAAGAAAATTGATTCCGAGGACTGCGGCGTCGATGTCCTTTCTGATCGTTGTCACCGTAGCATTCGCCTTGATTCTTATGCCCGCGGCAACAGGCGGTGGCGTGCTCCTCAAGCCGGCACTTGCCCAAGGAAACACGACCAACAATAGTGGAAACCAAAAACATCTTCTGCTGCTCCCTACTACGGAAGAAAAGTCGGTTACGATTAACATCAGCGCAGATGGCCAAGCCGATGGGCAGGATTCCTTGCTCCATCTGACAATAGACGCCCAGGCCGCCACTGAAAAAGGCAAGATTGTGAGGTTTGAGGATGGTCCGACCGGCTCTGCCGATCTGTCGGCGGGCGGGGCAACTCCACCGACCACCTTTGACCTGAGCAACATAGTGCTCAAAGCCAGCGGTGCCAGAATCACCATTACTGCCGACTTTACCGACCAAGACGGCGACACGGGCAAGATAAACATCAAAATCTATGCGAAGAACGTCATCAACGCTGATAATGGATTCATCAGCATGACAAGCAAAAACAATAGCGTTCGACTCGATTACAATGACGTAGACCAGCATTTCAGTGCTACGGGCCTAAACGTACAAGCGACTGCAGACTTTACGTGAGGAGAAACATAGCTATACGCGCCAGTAAATCATCCTCAAACCCTTTCTCTATCCGCCCATCTCTCTCTCCCTCCTTTTTTGTTTCCTCGTGCACGCCACCAGTCTCTGCACCTAAAAACTCCTCCTTTAAATCGGAAAGCCGTGGAGTATACGTGTCACCCGCATTGGCAGGCGGTTCAAGGAAAGCAATATACGCTGCACTGTTTGGGAATCTGGGCATAGCCATAGCCAAGCTCGTCGCCGCCATCTTTACCGGCAGCACGGCAATGTGGGCTGAAACCTTTCATTCTTTCTCAGACACGTTTAACCAAATACTCCTCCTGATTGGGCTCAAGACCAGCGCCAAGGCTGCTACTGAGCGCCATCCTTTCGGCTACGGCAAAGAGCAGTTCTTTTGGTCGTTCCTTGTTGCAACTATGCTCTTTGGCATTTCCGGCGTGCTTTCTCTGGAACAGGGCGCTACCTCGTTATTGCTACGTCCCCACCACATTGAGAACGTCAACATCAGCTACATCATCTTGGCGATATCCGCAGTGTTTGAAGGGAATTCGCTGAGGATCGCATACACGGTGTTCAAGCAAGCCATTGAAGCGCGGGGAGAAAAGATCAGCCTTCGCACATTGTACAACGAGTTTCGGGAAAGCAAAGACCCCTCCGTGCTAACGGTCATGGTCGAAGATTCAGCCGCGCTGTTGGGCATTGCCATTGCAGCACTTGGGATATTCGTCTCTGAATCGACCGGCAACACCGCGTACGACGCTATTGGCTCGCTCACCATAGGCGTCATCCTGGCGGTCTTTGCATCGTTTTTGGCAAAGGAGAACAAGGGTCTACTGATAGGCGAGGCCATATCAAGGAAGGATTCAAAGAAAATAGTCGATTCTGTGCTGCAGGTACCTGAAGTCAACAGGGTAGTTTCTCTGAGGACGATGCACCTTGGCCCGCAGGACGTGCTAATCGCGATGGAAGTCAGCCTGAAAGACGGTCTGGACACTGACAAAATAGAGCTTGTGATAGACAACGTGGAAAGGCAGATAAAATCAATCGTACCTTACATTAATCCTTCCAAGATCTACGTGGAGCTGCAGCAGGACAGCTGTCCTACCGACTTTAAGAAGGCCAGGAACAAAAAGTTCCATCCATCTTACCCGGATGGCTGATAATTTTTTTGTTCAAACAGCGATTTGAGCAAACAAGCTACAAGAAAGACCGTATTCTATGAAGAATGATGCTTGTTAAGCACTCTTCGAAGCACTAACTGGTAAAATCAATAAGTACTCTTATTCTTGGATACCATTTAATGACATCTAGTTATTCCTGGATGGAATAATTCATTTCTTCAATCCCGAACGGTTTTGTCATCGCTTCCAACACCTATAGTTCTGTTTCGGCCGATTATATTTCGCGCTCAGTAGGCTCAAAAGCAGAAATCACCATATTCGATAATTTGCCTAGAATCAAAAGAGTTAGATGATGCTAAATTTAGTAGCATAGGGCAACTTTTATAAAGCTTGTCCGCTTTTTTCATTTCATCTATAGTTAAATGGCTGAAGAACCCTCTAACCCTCCTCGTACTGCCATATCGATTAGATCGAAGATGTTGTCGGCCTACCGAAAGAGCAGGCTGGCACAGTTCATCTCATATCTGGGTCCTGCGCTCATTGTGAGTATTGCCTACATGGATCCCGGCAATTATGGCACCGACATCCAAGGGGGAGCCGGCTACAACTATAATCTCCTGTGGGTAGTCTGGCTTGCAAGCGGCATGGCAATGATGCTGCAATATCTATCCGGCAAGCTTGGGATAGCAACTGGGCAATCGCTTACGGAAATATTGCGAGAAAAGCTAAAGAAGAAACGGTTTATAGTCCCGTACTGGCTGGCGGCTGAAGCGGCTGCGGCCGCCACCGATTTGGCAGAGTACCTTGGAACCGTAATAGCTTTGAACCTTCTCTTTGGCATCCCTATGATCTACGCTGCGATATTTGGGGCACTAGACGTTATCATCCTGCTCACGCTCCTGTCCCGCAGATTCAGGCTTGTAGAACAGATGTTTCTGTTATTTGTCTCTGTAATCAGCATCGGCTACCTGTACGAAATATTCATAATGAGACCCGACACGTCTGCAATAATCTTTCATTCCTTCGTGCCCACGCTTCCTGACAACGGGGCAATGATGATAGCAGTCGGGGTAATTGGAGCCACTGTCATGCCACATGCCCTCTTCCTTCATTCATCTCTTACTGCAAATAAGGTAAAGAAGGATAGTCCCCCCGCAGAAAGGAAGAGGATACTCAAGTTACACAAGTATGAAAACATTTTAACGCTTACCATCGCAGGCTTTGTCAATGCCGCCATAATGGTTATGGCAGCGGCAGCATTTCATGGTGGACACTCTGGCGTGGCCTCCATAGACGAGGCGTACAAGACACTCGTGCCCCTGTTTGGCGCAGCGGCAGGTACAATTTTTGTCCTGACGTTGCTTTCTTCGGGCATTTCTTCTTCAGTGGTCGGAACCTTGGCAGGCCAGTCAATATTCGAGGGACTATTGGGAAGGAAGGTAAACGTATGGATCAGGCGGTTCATTACAAGATTTGTAAATGTTGTACCGACGACGATTGCGATACTCGTAGGACTGGATCCTCTGAACATCTTGGTCTACAGCCAGGTTATCCTCAGCCTCATGATTCCACTGCCTATGATCCCACTGGTCATGCTGTGCAGGGACAAGAGTGTGATGGGCGAATTCGTCAACAGGCGGATTACCACCGTCCTTGCGCTTGTGTTTGTAGGCATAATACTTGCGTTTAACTCTTATCTGCTGATTTCTACGTTCTTTTCAATTGGTGCGCCTGCTTCCCCTTGAGAGATACATATAGCAGTGTCCTGCGCGAGTTTGAGAAGAGAAAAACAAATCCAAGCAGTATTCATGTGATGATAATGATATTTTTGTTACACATTGTAAAATTGCATCATTCCTTTTCTGGTGCATAGAAATGACGTACATAGATAATCCAATGACGTACGTACATTTTTTTTCTCTTTCTCTGCCATGTCTAATATACAAGCCCGAAGGAAAAAGTAGTTTCATGTCCTTTCCTATCCAAAAGGGTCGTCAGGACTACAATATCGTTTGCATGTATATGTATATGTGTACGTGTGTAAATATGCGCGCATTTATATTTAGCATGGTTTAGCGTGTGTGCAAAATAATTGGCGGGCTATTCTCGAATCTTGCCTGCTAGCAAGTAAAATGACAAGCTCAGCCAAGCTTGTTTAAGACTTCAAATCCATTTCCGTTTTCTGTAATTGGACCTGCTATAGCCAATACTTTGCCATCTATTGTCCAGTCGCTTGTCAAGGTGAGCTGGTAGAGGTTTGCCACCAGTGTTCCAAGCCGCCCGTTGTTTGTGGTACAGCCGGTAAATGTTGCCGTACCAAAGTCTGGAAGGAGAAGTAGTGACGATGACCCATTCGTGCCACGGCTCGAAACAATAGCTGGCCCCTCCCCCACAATAGATTCCGCCGATTTCCTAGACGCGGAGTGTGCTGCTGTTGTTGTTGCGATATCGTTGTCGATAAGAGTGGTGATAACTCCTTGCGATTCTTTTGAAATAGTCACGTGTCATTTTGATAGAGTCCGTCTACTCTATTGATCCGTACATTGATGAGGTCACCGGGCGATTCGTTTCCTGCATCTCCTGGGGGCCTTGGGAGAACCTCCACCCACGCGTAGTTAGTAGTCTTTTATCTCCACCCCATGCAGTATATCCCTCTCTGTTCCTACCCGAACTAGCCTATTGCTGCAATCCAACAAACCGCCGCCAATTCCTATCCATATCGAAGAGTATCCCCGCGTCGGCGAGGAAGCAACTGCCAGGACAGTCCAACTTGCACCATCGAGTCAAAAGAAGCAGTAGCACCTGGCAATACGACGACGGCGGCATTGCCACTCTAGTTATTTGTATAGAGATCTGGTGTTCCTCTTGTCCCGATTCGGATTTGTGCATAAGAAAATACGAAATAAATCAAGACCAGCGCAAATAGGATTATTGAAACTGCAATTTTAGAACGGAGTGCCTTTTCACTGTTTGAGTCTGACGACACAAATTGTATTCTTTTCACAAGATACAAAAGACTCGCTTTAGTGCTTTTGCAATGTAGCTTTTTCTATTTATTGGAGAAAGAGAATCAATTGACATTACGATATCCTTTCTAACGCCCTTTAAGTCTGCTCTGCAAATCTGTTGTAGATACTTAGGCCAACAACAAACACGTATACTCCTATTATTCTCTTACCTAAAGAAAATGCAGTCTTGAGAGGGTTAGTTGTTGTTATCATTATTATCATTCCACTACTGCCGCCACAACTTTTCTCATTCACTCTTTCCACGTTCTTTTTTTGCATTCTCTAAGCAGCCTAGGTAATCTTCTATCGCAAATTAATTAAACAGCGCTCTGCATGTAATATGGTTTGCAAGGTACAATAATCAATGAAAAGGCACTTGCAGATCTCAAAGGTACCATACGAGGAGATGTAGTTACTCCAAGCGACGACAGGTATGGTGAAGCCCGGAGGGTCTACAACGCAATGATAGACAAGAGGCCGGCCGTTGTGGTCCGATGTAGCGATGTCGCGGATGTCATATTTGCTGTCAATACTGCGCGCAAGGAAGGGTTGAACGTGGCTATCAGGGGAGGCGGTCACAGCGTCCCTGGTTTTGGTACCGCTGACGGGGCATTAGTCATAGACCTTGGCAAAATGAAAGGTATCAGGATAGATCCCGCTACAAGGACGGTCCGGGCTGAAGGCGGATGTACCTGGGGAGACCTTAATCACGCCACCTATCCGTTCAAGATGGCCGTTCCAGGAGGCATAATCTCTACCACGGGGATAGCAGGGCTGACGCTTGGTGGCGGTACAGGTTACTTGACCCGGAGCGCAGGGCTGACTATCGATAACTTGCTATCGGCCGACGTCATACTTGCAGACGGAACCTTTGTGACTGCGAGCGAGAAGGAGAATTCTGACCTGTTTTGGGCTCTGCGTGGTGGTGGAGGAAACTTTGGAGTGGTGACGAATTTCGAGTACCGACTCCATCCAGTAAGCGACATTGTGGGAGGGCCCATGTTCTTTGAGGTAAAGGACGCACCCGCCGTTTTGCATGCATTTAACGACTACATGGACAAAGCGCCTAGGCAGCTTGGAGCATTTTTTGGATGGCACATAGCTCCGCCTCTTCCGTTCATTCCAAAGGATCGGCACGGAGATGCCTTTTGCGCCATCGTTGTCTGCTGGACAGGGCCTGCAGACCAGGCGAAAGCTGCAATAGCGCCACTGCGGCAGGCAGCGCCGGTAGTTGCTGACGGCGTAGGGCAGATGCCATTTCCCGTTCTAAATGCAGTCTTCGATCCGCTGCTGCCGCCTGGCCTCCAGCATTACTGGAAGGGCGTTTTTGCAAAAGATATTATAGATGGTGCAATTGAGGCCCACATGAGATTCGGACCAAAAGTGCCAGCAGTAAACACCGCTGTACACATTTATCCCATCAACGGCGCTGCCCACGATGTCGCCCCGGATGCCACCGCTTTTGGCCACCGTGATTCAAAGTATGTGGTAGTCATTGCCGGTGTGTGGCCGGATGTCATGCAAAACGAAGCCAACATCCAGTGGGTCAGAGACTACTACAAGGCTCTTGCGCCCCATTCTGAGGAGGGTGGCTACATCAACTTTGCATCGTCAGATGATGCTAACCGTGTTGCCGCAAACTTTGGAAGGAACTATGGTAGGCTGCGCAAGGTAAAGACGGAGTACGATCCGGACAACTTTTTCCGGATAAACCAGAACATCGCCCCTGCATGATCGTCAGAGTTTGATCTGCTGCAGCAGTATACCTGTCGGTAAGGGAATTTTTGCAATGCGCAGAGACAAAGATCGGAAGAAAACTAAATAATTTGACAATGGTCGAGACTAGAAAAACTGCTACAAAAACATAACCGCCACTTAAGATTTGCTTGAAACAACATGTAATTTGCGCGTTGGAAATTTTATTGTGTTCCACCTTCCCGTATGCGCCGGGACCAAATGGAGTTCCAGTCAAGAATAACAATACTCTGACGAAATAGCATAATGGTGGCAGCAATCGAGTCTGCTTCAGAGAGCATGAGAGAGTTCTGTCCGCATGTGTGTTGTGTTTGTTATTATTGTCATTTCCATTCATACGCAATTGTCTTGGAGTGATGAGTAGCAGGATCACGCTCAGCTTCTAGAGCCATGATCATATCGTTGATCCAAGGTGACAGCTTTTGTGAATTTGTAAATGCACTGACTATAATCAGGCTCTTTATCTTGCCGCCATTTGCAATCCTGCCTTTCTCATGGGCCCACCAGACTATCTGATCACCGGCCGTTGTGTCCAATTTACCTTGATAGCTTCCATCAACCACTCCGTGTGGGTACTGTGTGACCACGCCAGAACCCATATTCTTGCCACTCGGAAAGTTTCCAAACCCTTTAAGATCTGATGTAAAGCTCACTTCCATCGTAGTCCCTTCAGTCGGATGGACCTTTATTATCCTAAAGTGCATTGCTTGCCCTGTCTCTTCAAATAGTTTCTCACCCAATGCCATATTTGTGCTCTAGGAACTAGGTAGAAAAAGGATTGAAAAGATTTTTGGAGTGCTAGCGATGAGCAGTGGAGTGGGCAAGGCCAAAGCAGGAGAAGGATGACATGCTACAATTGCCGTACATATAAACACGTACACGCTCAGCCAGAGCACCATGGGTACCATATA
The DNA here is from genome assembly GCA_035547955.1 of Nitrososphaera sp. Lineage (GTDB taxonomy): Archaea > Thermoproteota > Nitrososphaeria > Nitrososphaerales > Nitrososphaeraceae > Nitrososphaera. The sequence continues at coordinate 12,786 of DASZTR010000036.1, forward strand.
TGTCTACAATTCCGAAGGGCTTTTCATCATCCCTCACTTTAAAATCTCACTTTTAGTGTTAGGTGCAAAGTGCGTTGTTCCGTAGCTCGTTTTGGAATGTACACAAGTTTTCTCAAGCTCAGAATCGCTGACTATTAACTTACTATTGACTGTCAATTCACAGCCTATACTAGGTCAAAGAAGAAACATAAAACTAAGAAAAGGAAGACCGCTGGCGATCTCTTTCTCTCTTCCGACGACTATTTTTCTCGTAGTCACCTAGATTGTCTTTTCCTTCTGTTCCGGAATCCTAGGCGGTCGGACTTTTTATGTTGACAAAACCATGAAAATCCATTGGCTGTAATGGCGGCAACGGTAGAAACGGTGGAGATGCAAACTAGAGTCGTGAGATATTATGTGCTAAATAGGGAGGTATGGATCGCCACCCTATCTCTTTTTTATTTTCCCAACCGTAGGAACGGTAAAAATGAGCTATTGCTTCTTGCTAAGGCCTTCAGGATACTCGACCTCTTGCTTGCCCTTGAAGCTGCCTGCAACCCTCTTG
>DASZTR010000037.1:0-6256 GCA_035547955.1 Nitrososphaera sp.
GGTCATTAAACATGATAAATTCAGACGGGTTTTGCGCTGCCAACGTCGTTGTCGTTGTCGTTGTCGTTGCTGTTTCGCCCTTGACAATCAAGAGAGAGATATGCGACGCACGATTTACCCCAAAGTACTTTGCCGTGTTTCCATATGTGGTTTTTATCTCTACCTTGGAGCCTGCCTCAGCAATTGCCATCATCTTGTCCAAGGCCTCTCCATGATACAACATCCCCAAGGTACGTTCTGTCAAAAAGCCACACAATTCGCCCTCTTTTTCTTTTCCTCTGTTCGACGACATAGACGAATAGGACAGCATCCTCAGGACTCTTGTGATAAGGGCGTCCTCTCCTGCGATTACTTGGTAGCTCTTGTCCTCTTCTGCTTCAGACGCCGCAGGTGATAAATTGGCGGCAGCACTTGATATCCTGTCAATCTTTCTCTGGTAGTCTTTTTTATTCTGCAGTATGGAGCGCAGCGTGTTGTACTTTGTCTGTACCAGGTGGTCCACCACTTCGTCAAATGATAGGGAATAGTACTTGCGGGGTTTTGTAAAGGTAGCAAGGACTATGCCTCTGCCAATGAGTGACGATATGTAATGGTACGTTTCGGTGCGGGGCATGCTCAAATCCTTGGAAATTTCACTTGCAATCGCTGCTCCACGTGATACCAGCCGGACGACAATCTTGGCCTCATTCTGGCTCAGATCAAGGCGGACGAGTTCGTTTAACAGCTCTTGTCGGATCGCTTCTCCATCATCGATTATCGTGGTGGTAGAAGATTTGGCTATATCACTTTCGAATATATCAACGGACAGCTGACTTGCAAAGGAAGGTCGTTGGGGCTTCACATTGGCCTTCCAGTTTAAATCTATATTTAAAGATATCTTTAAATGCATAACATTTTTGGCATTGTCAAGGTTCTCAATTTAGACAATTGTCGATCATATTATCGGATTATCCACTCTAAACATGCTAGTTAGCCTGTAGAGTACTAGCCACAACTTCTTGCCCTCCGGAATATGGAGTTCATTGATTGACCTGACACTCAAAACGGCCTTTTGCCTTGGCGCCGGCGAAACAACGCAAGCTTGAAAATAGCCGCGCTCGCCGTCCGTATATACATCCTAATATCGCAACGCCATATTCATACATACTACTACCCCATGTCACAATACAGGTTTTACTGTTTGACCTATTCGAACCAAATTCTTTTTAGTATTCTCAAGCGTTCAAAATCCTTCATGTTGACTTTGGTAGGCTCTTGAGGATTCTGCTTCAGCTCCGCAGGCGCGTTCTTTGGCTTCCTTGCCTCCTCGTCTTTTCTGACGTCATCATCTTCTTCTCCTCTTCGCTCATACAATGGCTATTATGTCAAAAAGAGATAATCTAAAGGAGTTTTAGCACGGTATGCGGCCAACTGCTATTGACGGAGGTTTATTCAATGCTCAGATAGCAGAGAAGTCAAATGGCAGTACCTTGCGAAAATGACGACTATTCTTGCATTACCCTAGAGCCGTCCGCAGTCATCGAGAACCTAAAGATGGCGTCAACTTCCGAGTCCTCAAAAATATCCGCATCATGCGTGATTATTATCATCTGGGCAAGCGGCCCTGCGCCCTCCCGGAAAGCCTCTGAGATTATCCGTACAAGCGCCTTGCGCCTCTCTTCGTCAAGGTGTGTCGTCGGCTCGTCTAGGATGACAAAGTCAAGCTTGCTTGCGCCCATCATGTAAGCTATTCCAAGGCGGAGGGCAAGGGCGACAGCCACCTTTTCTCCTCCTGAAAGGGAACCCATGTCTACCTCACCGTTCCGCCCATAGCATATTATTGCAATCTCGCGGGCCTTCTCTGCCAGTTCGATCCTAGAGATTCCGATGTTGAACAATATGGCGTATTCTGATGCCTTCTTTGATATCGTGCCAAGGGCCCATGACCGGAGGCTCATGCCCACTGCGCCGTCGCGGTTGTACACGAGCGAGCGGATGCGCTCAAGTGTGCCGATAAACTCTGCCGCGGCTTCAAGCTTTTCTGCCGCTTTCCTGCAAGAGTCGATGATGTTTCGGGCATCTTCGGCGGCTTTACGGTAGCTGCCCATCCGGGCGCTTGCTTCCTGCAATTTTTGCATCACCTTCCACCGCTCGTCCTTGGCAGACGCGTACTGTGCAGGGGAAAAGCTCCTTGCCTTCTCCCTCAGGTTGACGATATCCTCTGCAAGCGCCCTTGAGGCGTCGTCAATGGCGAGCGCGTAAGGGTCGTCACCTACCCTGACTATTTCCTTTGGCAGGCCAGACAGGGCCTCCTTGCGCACGGCAAGGTCGCCTTCAATATGCGCGATGTCTTCCAGAGATGATATAGAGTTGCCGGACAGAAAAGCCTCTGCAGACGCGATTTTTTTGGCCTCCTCTGCCAGCTTTTGCTCCTCCTTTTTCAGGTTTACCCTTTCAAGCTGCAGTTTTGATTTGGCACTAGCGATGCGGTCTAGTTCTGCTCTGATGTGGTCGGTGTCAAACAGCAACGACATTTTGTCATTGCTGTTTATCTTGCCACTACTGCCCGAGGCTACAAGTGCGTTGCACACGGGGCACCTGCCATCTTCTGTCACCCTGAGCCGGCTGGCGCATTCAAGCAGGCCTCGCATCTTGCCGGCGTCGCTTTCGCCCTTTTCGATCAGCTTTTGCACTTCATCCAGCTCGTCTTTGACCATAGAAAGCCTGATGCAGTTTTCCTCCTTGCCTGTGATGGCTGCAAGGGCGCCCTTTGCCTCTCTTACCACCCTCTCAAGGCGCGCCGCTTCGCCTGCTACGTGGTCGCGCTTTTCGTTCACGTATCTAACCAGCTGTTTCTCTTTTGCCTGCGCTTCTGCGGACTTCTCCCTCAGGGGTTCCAGCCGCTCTATTTCGGATTCTAGCTGGCGCAGGCGGCCTTCCAGCCGCGCCTTTTCATCCTCGTACTCGGCGACGAGCCTCTCAGCTTCTGCAAGTTTTTTCTCGCCGTCTGCAATGTTTTCTTGCAGTTTTGCCACCTCTAGGTCAGTATAGCCCCCCGTTTCATCGCGCAGCCTGTCGCGAAAGCCTGCGATAACATCTTTCATCGTAGAAAACGCAAGGTCAAGCCTGTCGATCCCTATCAGGCCGTTTACCAGTTCCTTGAACTCCTTGGGCTGCGCCTCCACTATCCTTGCCAGCTCGCCCTGCTGCACCACCGCTGCTACGCGCAGCTTTTTGTAGTCAAGGCCGAGCACTTTTGCGACCTCCGCGCTTGTGGACTCGCCGTATTGCTTGCGCTCGCCCCCTGCCAGCTTTTTGTTCACCTTCCTGCCGGCGTCTGACACTATCTCTAGCTGCGAAAACGCGGCAGAGCCGGCAGCCGTGAGCGACCTTACAACTTGGAACTCGCGGCCGTTGAGTGTAAAGTGCATTCTGACTATTGCCTGACCGGATGCTCCACGCCTGACGAGGTTCTTGTTGGCCTTTCTCATGTGCTCGCCAAAGAGCGAATATGTGATAGCGTCAATTATCGATGACTTGCCTGCGCCGTTGTGGCCGACAAATATCGTGATCCCCTTGCAAAACTCCATCTTTGTCTCCTTGTGCGAGATAAAGTCCTTCAGCTCCAGATCCTTTATCATCGGATGATGTCTTCTCCTCCTCCCCCTCTCTCCTCTTTCTTTTCCTTGATCTGTTTTTTATTTTTAAAAGCATCCCACACCAAGTCAAGCGCCGCTCCTGCCTCGCCAGCCGCTGCAGCCGGCAGCAGGTCGTAGATTGCAAGGCGCGCCGCTTCTTCAGAGCTCAGCGCCTCCTTTGACAGCCGGAACAGCTCGGCGTCCAGGTCTGCAGGGCGCTCGTCGTACGCGATTGCCTGCGACGGTTGCTCCGTATCCAGCGGCTGCCACACATAATGGACGCAGTATTCGTTCAGCCGGACAAGGTTTGCCGCCACCGTGCGTGAATCAATGTTCTTGCCCTCCACTTCTATCTTGACGACCGGCTTTTTGGCAAGGCCAGAGGCTTTTTTGATGACAGAATCGATGCCGGCTGCAAGGTCTGCATAGTCGAGCCGTACAGCAAACTGCGGGCGCCGATGGTGCAGCGGGATCCAATGCACGCCTGCCTCCTGACCGGACATGTCGACCAGTGCAAAGCCTTTCTCCACATCCTTTATCCCCTCGCTAGGTGTCAGGTCAAGCGAGCCGGGATAAACAAGAGGTCCATCTAGGTTTGAAAAGCGCCTTTCCAGGTGGTCATGGTAGTGGCCCATCGCGTAGTAATCAAAGCTGGCGGGCAGGTCGGTAGAGTTTATTTCGCCTGCAAACTTGTTGAGGTCGGCAAGGCCCTGGTGCAGGACTAGGATCTTCTTCCTGCCGCCATATTCGGGCCTCTTGGCTATCTGTTCTGATACCTTTAGCTTTTCTACGAGCGAGTCGACGTTGCTGCGCCTCTCCTTATCTGCGCCAAATACGGCTATGGTGCCATTGCCGCCGCCGACTAGTAGCGGCTCGTCAGTCTTTAGCTTCTTCATGAGCCCAAGGTTGCCAAACACGTGCGCAAAGGGCACATCGCGCAGGCGGCTGATGTCGTGCTCGCCAAGGACAAACGCGACAGGCACCTCTTTTTCCTTTAGTTTTTTCAGCGCATTGGCAAGGGTGATTACCGCCTTGCCGTTTGGCCGCGGGGTATGGAATATGTCGCCAGCAAGGAGCACAAGGCCCGCGCCCTCCTTGATTGAGGTGTCTATTGCTTCATGGAACGTCTGGTATACATCTTCCTCCCGATCTTCAAGGTTGAACTGCGAATATCCAAGATGGAGGTCAGAGATGTGTGCGACAAGCATGTCCGAATTTGATGCGTACCTAGGTGAAATATCCTCTAAACTAAAGGTTTTGAATCCCAGGTTTAACGGTATCTTTCAAGAAATAGAGAGGCAAAACAATGCCACCAATAATGCCATTTTCTCATGCCCCTCTCCCAGGGTCAGGGCAGAATTTTACTGCTATATTTCACTCTCTCTGCTCACTTTTGCGCATCTATACATATACAACACGTATACGCGTTAATCTTGTATGTACCCGGAAGGGACGTACGAATCGGATGACTCCCTTGCCATTTCCTTTGCCTGTGCAAACATGTTCCACTGCTCTACCGCCTTCAGGTCGCCGCCTATCTTGCGCTCTTTTACCTCGTCTGCCCTGACAAAGGTGGGGAGGTTAACCCACTGGCCTGCGAACACCGCCTCGCCGGGGTTGAGTGATGGCAGCTGGTCTATGAGGTCGCGGCTGAGCGCCTCGCTTGCTGCCGCGACCTGCATCTGGTCGTCAGGCTGGATCATGCGCATGACTGCAAGCGACCCCATCTGGCTCAGGATGTTGGCGTCAATGCTCCTTGGCCTCTGCGACACTATGACCAGGCCGAGACCAAACTTGCGGCCCTCCCTTGCCACCTTGGACGCAAAGTATTTCGTCTCTGTCTTTTCGTCCTTTGGGATAAAGACGTGTGCCTCCTCTATCACCACCAGGACGGGGGCGGCAAAGCGCGGCGGGAATTTCAGGTCTTCTGCAGACTGGATCCTGTCCTTGGCTTGCCGGGTGGCACGCTTGCGGTCATCCAGGAGCTCTTCCAAATAGTACGAAACAGAGACGTTGGCCTGCTTCTCTGTCAGTTCTACCAGGTTGATGATATTTATCTTGCCGTTTTTTATCAGCGCTATCGGGTCGGCCATTCCGGGGTCAAGTATGTTGCGGAATTTCTTGCGCACATAGTCTATCTTGTCCTCCACCTTTGCGGCCGCTTCTCGGTACATCTTTTCCTCGGCCCCGACCTCCCGGACGCCGGCTATTAGAGAATCCCAGAAATCATCGCCCGTTCTCTGCTGCACGTCCTGTGTGAGCGCCTGGCGGAGCACATGGATCTGGTTGGACGCGTTCTCCTGGATCTCGATGACCTCTGCGAGCTTGTCTGCGGGGAGCATGCGCGGGTTTATCTTGGCAGGCATCAGATTCGATGCGCCCTTGCCGAGGTCGAGCGTGGAATAGTCGTCATGGTAGTCAAAGATTATCATGGTGCCCCCGACCCTTGCTATCTCTTTTGCGAGGAGGGAAACCAGGTTGCTCTTGCCCATGCCGGTCATCGCAAGCACGGCAAGGTGTCTTGACACCACCTTGTCGATGTTGGCCTTGACCTCGACCTCCACGTTCCGCAGGAGGCTCCCCATGTGCGCCCACTCTGCCCCCTCTGGCGCAAAGACCTGGGCAAGGTCAGCAGTAGT
>DASZTR010000038.1:0-5127 GCA_035547955.1 Nitrososphaera sp.
GTCTCCCCCTTCCCATCTGATGGAATTGCCAAGGAAGATCCTGATAGGCGACCGCGTGATAACGGAGGTCGGCCCCTTCGTTAGATCGCTTGACACGTCAGCAAGGAGCGTCGCAGTCATCACGGGCAAGGTGGTCAAAGAGAGAGCAGGCATGTCATGCGGTTCTTCGCTTGAAGACGCCATGCTAAAGACAAAGTGGCACGTGGTGTCAGACGCCTCGATGGATACAGTCAACAAGCTCCACGACAAGATAAAGGACGACAAGCCTGACTATGTCATCGGGTTTGGGGGCGGCCGGTCCGTTGACGTCGCCAAGATGACAGCATACAAGCTGTCAAGGCCATTTCTGAGCGTGCCGACCTCGGCTTCGCATGACGGCATATCAAGCCCGTTTGTTTCGGTGAGGGGGATCGACAAGCCGCACTCTATAAAGGCCAATACGCCAATAGGCGTCCTAGCCGACACGCACCTTCTGTCGCAGGCTCCTGCGCGCCTATTGGCCGGGGGGTGTGGTGATCTGGTCGCCAAGATAACTGCAGTCAAAGATTGGGAGCTGGCAAGAGACATAAAAGGCGAGTACTTTGGTACATACGCTGCAAACCTCGCGTACATGAGCGCCCAAATAATACTGGAAGAGTCCGAAAAGCTGAAAAAGAACGAGAAGCTCGGCATCAGGACTGTAGTCGAGGCGCTCATCAGCGCGGGCGTGGCCGCGTGCATTGCAGGCAGCAGCCGGCCATGCTCTGGCGCGGAGCACCTGTTCAGCCACGCGCTAGAGTACATCGTAGGAGGCAATGCGGAATGCGGCCTGCACGGCGAACGCGTTGGCATTGGCACCATAATGATGGCCAAGCTGCACGGCCTGGACTGGGAAAACGTCAGGGGAGCGCTTGAAGACATGGGCGCGCCGACAAAGGCAAAGCACATAGGACTGACCGAGGACGACGTAGTGCAGGCGCTGGTAAAAGCCCAGTCGCTCCGCCCGGACCGCTACACCATACTAAGCAAGGTAAAGATGGACAGGAAAAAAGCCCGCGAGCTTGCGGCGGCCACCAAGGTCATCTAAGGGCTTTTATCGTCGCGTCCTTCCTGTGCGCAAATATCTTTGATAACTGCTTTTCGGCGTACCCTTCAAAAATTCTGCCAAGTGGCCCGTAGCGCAATTCAAAGTCGATTTCGTCGATAACTTTGGTTGCCGCTCTGCCATCATAATCATCACCACTACCACTACCAACAACCTGCTGCTCAAAAGTGTGCGTGTGTTTCCACAGACGGAACCGGCCTTCCAGCATCTCGTCAACGTACACATAGGGCTTTTTTAGGCAGGTGATTTTTGAATGCCACCGGCTTTTCACAACAAGATTCCCTTCCAGCCACACTTCGGTCCCCTCTACAAGCCACTTACCAGTCGTGCATTCTACTATCCTTAACTTCATTTCAGGCGGCGTTATCAATTCAAGGTGGCCTATGTCAGTGTAAAAGGCCCACACTCTATCTATAGAGGCGTTTACGGTGAAGGCGTGCGAAAACCTGCGCGTCTGCGGCAAGGAGCTTGCAAGACAATTTGACTTTTGTGTTTGGAGAAAAGAGGTGGGGAGGGGATTCGAACCCCTATAAAATTCGCTGGCTGCACCTTTTTACAGATATTGCTCTGCAGGCGAACGCATGGCCGCTCTGCCACCCCACCGACTTGCCGATATTAATCTCGGCGGTTCTAATTTATACGTAAAGGTGCTCATCTACAGGTAGAGGCGTATAGAATGTATGTACAGAGATGCCGTGAAGGGCGACACATCTACTAGTGTGCGGCTTTGACGTGGTTGCTGAAATCGTCCGCAGTCGGGAATTCTTTGTCGCAGATGTCGCACTTGTAGATGAACCTCTTTGGCGCTGTCGCGCCGGGGTAGATCGGTGGAGTGTACCTTCTCGGGATTGTCAGAAATGGTGAATAGCCCGCCTCATAGTATGCATAGTCCTTGACATAATACCTGTATGGGTCAGGGTTTACGTTGCGCTCATATTTCCTCTTCACCTCGTCTTCGGTCACACGGAGCCACAGCACGTCTCCATCCCAACCTTCGACCTTTGAGACGGGTATATAGTAATGGTGCACATTTACAAATCCCCGCTTGACTACGATGAAATCCTTGCTTACCGCCTCGACGTCACCAATGTCCTGATCGTCGCTTGTGTGTACCGACTCGTTGATCATGTCAACCCAGCCGGACTTGGTCGTTGTACTACTGCTCTCCATGTGTACTATCGTGAAAAATAAAATTAAAGAGTTACAGCTATTCCATTTAAAATGTCAAAAAAAAGAGAGGGCCGAACGCGCGGCTATCTTGGCGACTTTAATGGGCTCGGGCAGCGCGCCCTGCAGGGTAAACGCGTTCAAGAGTGCAAGGGCGCGCCTTTGCGGGATGCCCCAATACCTAATGTATAGCGGCTTGCCTGTCTTGAGCACCACCCGTTCGCGCTTTCCGATCCTCTGGTATTGCTCAATCTTCCTCTCCCACCCATGCGGAAAATGGTGCGTGATGGCTCCTTCGAGCCCTTTCGAATCCTCGAACGTTATCGCAACCACAGGCAGGCAAGTGTCTTGCGACACCTGACGCCCATCAATGATGTTATACATGCTTATCACAAGGCCATCCAACAATATGCAGTTGACATCGTCTCGCCCAAGCGACCTATACATTGAGACGATTGCAGAGGTAGCGTCGTCTCCCTCGATGGTCGCCCGGCCAAACGCCATTCCGTCTACGACAAGGTCGCGGCGCATGACCACGCCGGCAAGAATCGAGCTTCCGGCGGTCTTTTTTGTTTGGAAGCTCTCGGCGACAGCAAAGACGCGCACGCCTTTTTTCTCAGGATGTACCCTGTTGGGCATGATGAAGGGAATGTCACAGTAATACGGCGTGCCAGTCGATAAGCATTTTCTTCCAGTTATTGGAATACACCCTTGCCGATTATCCTTGTAGTCTGGCTGTCAGGCTTCAAGAGCACGCACGTCTGCCCCGGTAAGTATACCATCGGCTTTTCGGGAGTTACCTCCATCATGCCATCGCCAGCGGCAGCGGTGGCTAGCTTTACCTTCACAGGCCGGATTTGCATCCCGACAGACATCATGTACATCTGGTTGTCTGCAAGCTCACCCTTGAAGAACGGGCTCTTTTGGAACTTGGCAGATACGGAGCCGGATGCGACCCTGACCGTTCCTGGCGCGCATATTACGTCTCCTCGCGATATGTCGCCTGCAGACAGACCCTTTACTGCAAGGCCCACCCTCGCCGGGCTTGACGATCTCTCTACGGGGTCGTCGTGCATTTGTATCGACTTGACGAGGACGTCCTTGCCTGAAGGCTGGAGCGTCAGCTCGTCGTACGTCTTGACACTCCCCTGCCTGACCACTCCAAGGACGACTGTCCCGACACCCTTGACGTCAAACGCGTGGTCGACAGGTATCATCACAGGCCCCTCCCGCCCTTTTGGCACAAGCTTTGCGATTTCCTGCTTTAGCTGGTCTATGCCGTCTACAAATTGATAGCCGGCAAGTGACGTGCCCTTTAGCAGCGCCTTTAATTTTTCCCTGTCTACTTCGTACGAGTGCAGCACAAAGCCTTCCTTTATGTCAGAGTAGTCTAGTGCGAGCACCTGCTCGCCAAGGAACCTGTCAAGTTTTGACACGTTCAGTATCGCGTATTCTGCGATGTTCACGGCCTGCAAGAGGGGCTGGATTTTGTCGGGAAAGGTTATCGGAACCGTCCAGGTGTAGACGTTCTCCGCTGTCTTTCGGTCATATATCGTGATATCAGTTGACGTGCCCTTTTTGCCAAGTTCACTTGCGATTGCGGGGTCGCCAAGCACGACAAAGTTGACGCTGTTCAATACAGTATATACCGCAGTTTTGTTCAGCCGGGCTGGTATAATGCTTTGCGGTCATCATCAATAGTCAAGCAGGTGATTCGATCGCGTAAAATTGGCATCCGGCGGATAGACGTTTACCGTGTTTGATACGCTGACCGCGGTCCCGGCGGCATCTGTCACCGTCAGTATCACCTTGTAGTTTCCCTCTTTGGCATAGACGTGTGTAGCGTTTTGTAGCTGCGAGATTTCTCCGTCCCCAAAGTTCCACGTATATCGATATGGCTCTACACCGTCCCGGGCGGCGCCGACAAAAGGCGCCTTTTCCCCCACCTTTATCTTGAAAAAGTTATCCTCAGTGACGCGAAACGTTTTCGGCTTTTCCCAAGTGAATTTCAGAGGAACCGCGTACATTACCAAAAGCGCCACTGCGACGATGCCGATCGCGCCAAAAGCAAGGCCGCTATTCCTGCTTATGCGAGGCAAACAGTAAACGCAGCTCGAATCGAATTTATAAAGTTAAGCATTATTTAGTGAGCAAAAGCGTGTGTGCGCATGCGCATTTTGTATATTCTTATTTCGGGACAAGAACTTTCGAATCAGAGTGAGCGTATGCATATACGACTTTGATGGGCAGCTAGCCAACAGCCTCTGCCGTTTCTTCTTCCATGGTAAAGACAAAGCGCGACCCTGCGTATGTATCCTCAGTGCCCTCCCGCTGCCAGCTCACCTTGTACTCCTTTGTCACCTGCTTGCCGATTATCCTTATGGTGGTAGGCAAGTCCGCAAACAATTTTTCCACCTTTTCAGGGTTCTTGGTCATGAGGACCGACCTGCGCCTCTTCATCAGGTATTTCACGGCGACGTTTCGGTGAACATGTCCTTCTACAGGTATCTGCTCCTTGCCGGTATCAATGGTAAACTGGCGCTTGGCCACTAATGCTAGAATCAAGGGAATCAGTAGAAAAGCTTTGTGGTTTTTATAGAAAAATAAAAGAGAAGAGGATGGAGGCCACGAAGGCCTTCCATCACCGAGAGGGGTTAACTTGTGGTGTTGCCGCCAGAGGTCATGTTGCCGTCTGAAGAGCCTTCCATCATGGAGCCGCCCATCGAAGCATGTGAGTCAAGCCATGCCTTTGATGGAACTTGTGCTTCCTTTGGAATGTCGTTCGAAGTCGAGCTGTCGTCAGCCACAACTACGAACGCACCGCCCTTCAATGTGTGAGCCATGTCGTGATCAACGCCCACATATGCACCCTTCTC
>DASZTR010000039.1:0-23658 GCA_035547955.1 Nitrososphaera sp.
CCATTTGTACAGTGGCGATGTAATCGTGAAGGCTCTGCATCATCATAGAGTAGAGACCATGGGTCAAGTTTTCCAGATGTATAGTCGTAAGATTGCAGATTCTGATCTTGAAATATTGGATGATCTTATCTATGCGCCATGTATATTACAAAAGAGACTGCAAAAGAAATCCGATATAAGAGTTACCGTAGTTGGAGAAAGAGTATTTGCTGCGGAAATAGACTCCCCTGATGTAGGAGCATACTGGGACGATTGGCATCGCTGCTCACAACAAGAGATCACAATCCGAGCAATGGCAAACAAACTTCCAGAATTGCTAGAAGACCAATGTATTCGAATCGTAAAAGCACTTGGACTTAGATACGGTGCTATTGATTTTATAAGAAATGAAATCGATAATTCTCTTACCTTTCTCGAAGTAAACCCCACAGGCGATTGGATATGGATTGAACGTAGGACTAACCAAGAGATAACGAGGGCGGTTGCAGATCTGATAGAGAGCTTAATCTAAACTATTTCGAAAATAATGTCAAGAATTTCTGGGCGTCGGACTGCATCTGTTGGCATTCCGTCCTTTTGTAGATCTATTCGTCATGCATATTTTTTATTATTCTGTTGCGTACTTAACACACGAGTCACACGCCCTACCTCTTCACCTTCAAACAACTGTCTGATAGCTATGGAGTGGAGGCCGTTCTTGTATCCTTTTGCACCTTCTATTATGAATCTGCATTTGTGGTGTGCTAATATGGCTAGTTTGACATTGGAAAGAGGTATGCTTCTCAGTCTCGGTAGAAGAAGTGTTATGGTCTGGATTTTCTCATCAGTCTTTGCCTCTACAAACAAATCTTTGGGCATAGCTGCATACAATCCAAGCGGAACTTCCCACCAGACTTTGGCACCCTCGGGCAATTTCTGTATGATTTCCAAATCAAAGATTCTCGCCTTGTCCGGAGCGCCTGCAACAAAGAAATCTATCCGAACCGGTTCTGCTTGAGGGTCAGGTGTGATATCTACGACATCAAAGTTTCTCCAGGTTACGCTATTGTTGTTGCGTACGAAAGCTCTGAAACTGTTCCAATCAAATCCTGATAATAATGGAATTTGAGGAGCAGGGTCCTGTGGGTGATCCAGCAGAGCCACAAAACAGTAGTGACCTGTTCCCGGTATCGAGTTTCTGCGCCAAGTTATTGCATTAGCAACCACCAAAGTATCCCCTATGGGTACATTTACCGGCAAAGACGTGCCTATCAGGTTCCAATTGTTTGGAGTTATAAGCGTAGATACTTCACTCCAGTATACCGTTGCTGTAACGTTGTTAGCCGCAGAGCCGCCTCTGTTTTTCATTCTTATGTAGATGAAATTGTCCTGTCCTGCCTCGACTTGGTGGCCCAGCGTATCAATGTTCTCTGTACCACTTCCTTCCCCAAAGGATGCGGTCGGATTAGTAACCTCTTCAGGCAATACTATCACATCAGGACTAGCACTTATGCCTCCATTGTTTGGTATTGATCCCGTATCGCCAACGTTATCACGCAAGTATACGTCGGCTGTCAGCCTCAGAGTCCCTTCAATAATGGCTCTGAGGTTTGGCATGAAACCAATATTGCCGGACAGTCCAGTTCCCTGCGGAGTTCCAGTAGCAGGATCGCTCAATAATGCTCTGATCTGGCCCGGAGAGAGACGTGTACCTCCTAGCGCCCTATATACTCCCTGTAGGGCCACCGCTGCGCCTGCGATTATTGCAGAAGCCGCACTCGTGCCGTCAAAGATGTTAGTATATGTGTTATCATCACTGATTCCCAAACTCAGAGTACCATATCCCGTACTGACGACATTCTCTCCCCACGCATAACAATCTATACGCGATCCGAAATTAGTGAAGTCCATACGGTCATGTCCCATACGTCCATCGGAGCGGGATGACAGTTGCGAGGCTGCTGCTCCAACCATTATGGAGCCTGACTCTCGGAAAGTTGGCGATCCTCTATTCAGCGAGTGATTTCCGGCAACGTCCGTCCATGCATCAAGATCCGTGTAGCCATTTCCAGCAGCTTCGACAACAATTATTCCATTAGCCACCGCGAGCCGGATGGCATCAAAATCCGCTTCATCCACCTCTGTGGGAAGGTAGCTACGCTCGACTTCGAGCAATAGGACATCTCCTGCTGGCATAGCTGCAACTGCTGCAACGATTGCATCAGCCACATGAAACCATGTGTTTGTGGAACTCTCGTAATGCGAAACCATTCTTACCGAAGTCACTCCCGGAGCAATACCGATAATTCCCAATGCATTATCTACTCCTATGACTATTCCAAGTACTGCTGTCCCGTGATCTCCCTTGTATCCTCCAATCCCATTCCTGTTATCGTTGAAAACTAGTGTAGGAGATTTATCTCTCAGATCTTCATGGTTTTGGAACCATCCTTGTTCAAGATCCATGATCCCTATTCCGGAACCGTCTCCATTAGGTTGTGTCCAAACCCATCGCGCATCTATACCTACAGGTGCTGCATCAAGAAAACACTGATTTGCAGCATATATGTCATCAGCAGCGTTGACTGGAGGGGATGGCTCGGTGATATCTCTTTCTCTATATGCCAAGGAGACCTCGGGAAGTTCGTTCAGTAGACCGACTAGCTTATCTTGTTCTTGTGCAGCAAGATTTCTGGTATCGAGACGCCAATATAGGGTGAGGCTATGCAGAGGCGCCAGTTTGGATGCCGCTGTTTTCCTTTCCAGTTTCAGAATTTCTGTAGGTGATAGACTGCGCACGAGACGACGCGACTTGATCCCTGCGTCTCGATATTTGGCAAGCAATTGTGCAAGTCCTGCCAGTTTGTTCAGATGTGCAACCTCAGTTATTTCGTCAACATTTAACGAGTCTACCGATGATGAAAGTCGTAATATTATGAAACCACTGTATGCCACTTTTGTTCTATCACTTGAAACGTTTTTACTTGGTAATGGGTATTGATATGAAAGCAACGAGCTTGATGAATTTTTATTGCAAGCATCTACTACATCTGTCCCAGAATTCACTCTTGCCGTTGCGTTATTCAAAGACACGACAATGTTGAAATCTTTCCTCAATGGATAAAAAGCTGATGTCATGAAACATCAGAATTTGTTTCTAAAGAATATGCAATAACAAGAATAACTACTTTTTATAGAGACACTGTATCGTCTGCATCGATTTTTGCTGGCAGTGAGAGAAAGGTGATCCGACGATAATGATCTAATAACGACAATGTTCTGACAATACACTCATGTTAATATCTGCGATACAATCATCCTATTTGGAAAAAGGATAAATCATAACAAATCTACTAGAAGAACAGTGATGGTCATAAGGGAAGGCCCGCATAGGTGCAACATGTGCGGGCAGGCGGTTACTCCTCCCGGCGTGGTGGAGACCATAGACGGAGTCGCCCTGACTTTTCACTCGCAGCAATGTGCTCTAACCTTCAAAAAGCTAAAGCGTGTCTATGGCAAGGACTTTCCCGGAGAATCATTATCATCATCAAGCGCTGCCAGCGATCCTTGAAGGTACGGCGGGGTTCCCAAAGTCCTCTGAATGCGCCGAATAGACTTTGATTACCTGGCCGTGCTTGATCTGGTAGTTTGCGCTGACGAGCTTTATTATTCGCCTGTACTCTTCTTTGTCCCTAGACATCAGCTCTTCTACCATTTTTTCGCCAAGCAATATGTGCCCATTGTCTCCCAGATCCATCACGCGCCGGGCCAAGATGATGCCGGGCCCCCACACGTTCTGCTTGTCCATGATGTCGCTTACAACAAAGACGGGCCCCGAGCTCAAGCCTATCCTCACCCCTATCCGGTCTTCTTCCGCGGGCCTGTGGCGATTGTATTCAGAGAGCTTGCGGTGTAGCTCTATGCTCAATTTCAGCGGGAGCACCGGGTCCATCAAGAACCCTATGGCCATGCCGTCGCCAGTGGGAAGAACGAACCTCTTGTCCTCAACTTTCCTAAAAGTCTCTGACGAATCGACTATCCCGTTGAGCACGCGTATCTTTTCGATCTGCTTTCGCACGGAAAGGCGCGGGTCGGAAAGCCCGACAATGTCTACGAAAAAGAAATTGACGTTTACCGCTTCTGACGGCAGCCCCGTCCTGGATGAGATGTTGGCACCATAGAGCTTGGTCAGCTTTCTGTAGGTCTCAGAGCATACCTTGGTGTCAAATGTGAAATCCTCCTCCATGACTGCCGCGCCAGTTATCGGCCTGCCACACAGGACGCAACTGATAGTTTCCAAAGTCTGGTCGCCAAACACCAGCAGCCCGTCGTTGTCGATGGTAAAATGAGCCCATGACGGCTCGTGCCTGACGCCCCTCATGTGCACTATCCTTGCGCTCCTGCTTGGCCTTCTGTTGGCACCACCAGCGACAGCCGCTGCCTCTTCGTCCACTTTGATCTCGATGATGCCATCGCAGACAGAGCCTGTCGCCATGCGCACCCTGTCATCTCCTGCGTCGTTAAGCGTGACTATGCCGATGGCGCCGCCAGCTTGCTTTACCGCAAAGGATAGGCCGGAAACAAACTTGCAGAGCGTGTCCTCATCCACAAACGGTCTCAGCTGCGTGAGGGAATCGACGATCAGCCTGATATGGGTCTGCTGCCGCTGTTGCGGATGCGCATAGCGCGTCCTTGCCTCCTGCATTAGCCTGCTCACATACTGCACTGTGTTTTGCAGGCTCTTGGTCCACTCTATGCCACTTGCGTCAAGAGGTGGCTCGGGCCGCATGCCTACGAATTTCAGCCTGGGCGAGCTGATGACATTGGGCAGAAACGTACGACCAAACTCTTTTTCGGACATGCTGGAGCTGACCCACACGCAATAATCTCCATATGCGATGCCGTCTCTGACTACCTGCTGGCAATAGACGGTCTTGCCTGCGCCGGAGGGGCCTAAGAGCAGGATGACCAGTCCATCTGGAAGCTCCCTGCCGCCCAGCAGCTTGCCGGCGCCAGGTATTGTCGTCGCTTCTAGGGAGGCCGTCATGTTGTTATCATCGTCACCACACGCAGTAACATTAGCGTTGGCTGCGATAAATGATTTTTTTAGAAGCTACTAGATTTGTCGCAGTAAAATTAGTTCTTTTTAGGCTACTGGGGTCTGCGGTGCGCCGGAAACGCGCACTAAATATTAAACTCTGATCTGCTCCGCTTCCGCAAGCCTGGCTATCTGCTTTGCAAAGGGGTGCTCGGAGTATTTTATGACCGTGAGGTACTCTTTTCTGCTGAATTGTATGTCGCAGTAGCAAGGTATGGTCGTGATTACGTCCATGCCCGTTTCTTCCGATAGCGTCTGGTGGAGAAGAAGATCATAGTCTGCGTCTCCTTGCTGGAACATTTCCGTAGCCGGCTTTCCAGCTCCTGCGCCTACACTTGGCATGCAGTAGCCCGCCACCCTGTTGAGCAGCAGGTACGACTTGGCGCCAAATTCCAGGAACGAGCCGTACATGTCTTTCGCAATCTTCTTCGTCCCGTCTATGTCAAGATCGTCATACTTTAGCGTGAGGATCAAAACGTCTGCAAGCGCAAGCGAGTTTATTGACCAGTACCTTATCCCCGGGCTGGTGTCGATTATTATGTAATCCGGCTCGTAGTTTGATACTATTTCTTCCCTCATCTGTATGAACTTTCTGAGCAGGTGCAGTCTGGAGCCGTCATGCTTCTCGCTTCCGTCCAGCTTGTAGATCTCTTCCTTCTTGGAGTTTGAGAACCCTACCCAGAGCTTGCCGGACTTCTTTTCGTCTCCATTATTATTATTCCCGAGCGCAAAGGTCATGTCGTTTAAAACCTCTTTGGTTCCGGCCATGTCAAAGAGGTAGTCGTTTATCCACTTTTCCGGGGTTCTTCTAAAGTAGGCGTGCAGGCTAGGAGCATATACGTCCAGATCCAAGAGTGCTACTTTGTGGCCCCTGCTTGCAAGCTGTGCGGCAAGGTTGGACGCTATAGTGGTCTTGCCGGTGCCACCTTTGTACGAATGAAAGGCAATGCACTGCACAAAAAGACAGACAGTCGAAGTAATTAATATCAATTTCCGTGATGTTGAGGGAAATAAAAATATACAAACCGTTGCGCAAGGAGAAAAATGAGCCGGCAACGCTATAAAAAACATTTAAGCGCTGCAAGCAAAGACTCGCGTACGCGTAAAATATGCACACGATGATGACAATGGAAGGCAAAACCTGTCTGGTCACAGGAAGCACATCCGGCATCGGAAAAGAGATAGCCACCGGCCTTGCAAAAATGGGGGCGACAGTCGCGCTCGTAGGCAGAAGCCGTGAAAAATGCGAGGCTGCAATGCAGGACATTGTTGCTGCCTCCTCTGGCAGTGCCCCTGAAAACCTGCTTTCCTATTTTGTAGCAGACCTCTCGTCGCAAGAATCGGTGCGCCGGCTGGCAAAAGAGTTTGCCGACAGGCATGATAAACTGCACGTGCTTGTGAACAACGCCGGCGTCTTTATGTCAAAGAGGGAGCTGACCGTCGACGGCATCGAATACACGTTTGCGGTGAACCATTTGGCGCCGTTCCTCCTGACCAACCTGCTCCTTGACAGGTTAAAGGCAGCCGCTCCATCTAGGATAGTCACGACAAGCTCTGTCGCCCACAGGGGAATGAAGATAGACTATGACGACCTCCCGCTGATTAACAACAACAATAATGATAATAATTACAATAACAAAAAAAACTACAGCGGGATACGCGCGTACGGCCAGTCCAAGCTGGCAAACATCCTGTTTACTCGGGAGCTTGCAAGGCGCCTGCAGGGGACTGGTGTCACTGCAAATTGCTTCCACCCCGGGGCGGTCAGGACGAACCTCGTACGGGGCTCCGCCTATGGCCTTGCATGGGGAGCGGCAAGCGTCTTTTTCGTCAGCCCGCAAAGGGGCGCAGACACCGCGATTTATCTTGCCTCGTCAGACGAGGTCAAGGACACCAGTGGCGGATATTTCGTAAAGAGAAAGCAGGCCAAGGCATCCGACGCCGCATACGACTGCGACGCGGCTGAAAGGCTATGGGAGGCAAGCGAGCAGCTTACCGGCACCGTTCCTGCCTAATCCCGATGAGGTGTCATATTATTCCTTATATTCCCGGCATACGATAAATATACTGCAATGGGATTCTTGGACAAGTTACGGAAGAAAAAGGATGACCATCCACACGAAGCTGCACAGGACTCTTCTGAAGCAAAAACAGCAGCGGCATCAACATCAACTGCAGGTGAGCAGCCAAGGCGCGTAAAGAGGTACACATCTGAAGGCAAGCCTGTGTACGAATAAATGAAGTCTCCTTCCTATCATGTACCGTTCGCGAGGAAATGCCGCGCCGAGGATTTTCAAATTTCCTAGGATAAACTTTGCCCTATTTTTTATCTAGAAGTCATCTCATAAATGGTACAGCAGTATAAAATCAGCCATCGTTAACGTTCTAGTCTACATCTTTTATTGAGAGAAGCTTTGTGGTATTACATACAGTAATAATCAGCCATGGACTTGACAGACGAGCAGTGGTCAGTCATACAGCCACTGATCCCAGACCCGCCTAGGCGTCCCGATGGCAAGGGCAGGCCATGGCGTGATTCCCGGGATGTCATAAACGGCATCCTGTGGATACTGCGCACCGGAGCTTGCTGGCACGACATGCCAGACAGGTACCCGCCGTACCAGACATGTCATCGCCGGTTTCAACAGTAGTGGGTCAGGTCAGGCGTATTCAAGCAGGTACTTGAAGCACTGGCCACCGACCTGAAAGAACGTGGCGGTCTGGATTTGTCAGAATGCTATATCGATGGCACCTTCATAGTGGCCAAAAAAGGGGGCTCGACGTTGGAGCGACCAAGCGCGGGAAGGGTACGAAGCTCATGGCAATGGCAGACCGTGCTGGCCTTCCTGTCGCCGTACACGTTGCGTCTACTGCTTCGCCGCATGAAGAAGTCACCCTTGCTGAAGAGACTCTCGCCCAGTGTTTTGTCGCTGATGAGAATCCCGCGCGTCTAATTGGAGACAGGGCATATGACAGCGACCCGCTTGACTTTAGGCTGGCTACAGAATATGGCATCGAGCTGATAGCGCCGCACAGGTACAACAGGCAGTCACCCCGCACGCAGGACGGAAGGGTGCTGCGCCGGTACAGACATCGTTGGAAGGTTGAGCGCCTATTTGCGTGGCTGCAGAATTTCCGTCGCATCCAGGCACGCCATGACTATTATTCACAGAATTTCTTGGGCTTTGTCCAGCTTGGATGTATGATGATCTTGCTCAGGAGGTGTTTATGAGATGGCTACTAGTCAATATGCAGCATGGGTGTATATACGAGCGACTTGGAACAATAGCCACTACGCCGTTAAATAGAACAGGATTACATAAAGACTTTAAAATTTAAACAGCAACTTTTGCCATCAATTAATGATAAGGGAATCGGCAGGTGTGCTGTTCCTCCTTTTCGCGCTTTTCTTCGGGAGTCTCGCACCGGCGCTTGCATATGCGCAAAGAAGTCAGCCATTGCCAAGCGTGAGCGGCAATTACGGCGACTCTAGCTTCAGCATAGAGTTTCCCCCGGGCTGGAACGGCACGCTTGTCTCTTCCACAGCAGGCGGAAAGGGATATCCAATGGTCAGCCCCGCGGCGCAGCCCCGCGGCGTGGTGTCGATAAGCGTCATCACGGTAAACCGGCTTGAAGTGAAAAACCTGATAACGTCAGGGGTCGGCGGCATCATCCCGCCAGAACCAGAAGGAAACGGCAGCAAGGGCAAAGGGGGAAAGGAAACTGAAAGTCAATGCCAGAGGACGCTTGCAGAACTGATACCGGTAAACGGCATCAACGTGTTCCACACTGTATTTGAATGCCCTAGCAAAGAAGATGAGAAAAAGTATGGAGAGGTGTCTGATAGCTATATCTTTTTCACACTGACAAAGTCTATCGCGGTCGTCTATTCTGCCACCTCAAAAGACGTATACGATAGGTATCTGCCCGATTTTATGGGCTCGCTAAATACAGTCAAGGTGGACGAGCCGGTCAACATCAGGTCGGCGCTTGAAATCGTCCTTGGCATCACAAAGTTCTACGATAAATCCGTAGGCATCCCAGTTGTTACCGCCTCCGCTGCCCGCAGCAGCAATAATAACGATAACTACAACAGCGGCAGCAGCAGCAAAAAAGTCGACATGGTGATCGGCGCGTCGTCAAACAACGTCAACGTTGCGTTTGACGAGCCTGGCAAGCGCTTTGTGATCCGTGTCAACGAGCTGGCAGAGCAAGGCGGCCGGCTGCTGGTGCCGGTAGACAAAACCCTGCGAGGGCCGTACCAGGTACGCGTGGACGGCGTGCCCGTGCCCGACCCGCTCGTAATCGAGGACAATTCTACAAAGGAAAAGCTCGTCTTGGTAGAGTACGGCGAGGGAGCGCGCCAGATCGTCATCACGGGAACGCAGGTAGTTCCCGAATTCCCCACAAGCGTGGCAGGAATTGCATTTGCGGCAGCAGTCGTTTTCTCGTCAATCTTGATCTATTTTGGCAACAGTCGTGGCCGGCGCATCTTGGAGAACGTTCCTCGCATGTTTGAAGAATAATAATAATGGCTCCTTTTGATAGAAAGAGAGAGATGTGGCGCATACATTAATACGAGAACACGCCCCTAGCTGGTCTGTAGTTGAGTTATTATTCTCCTCCTTATCCTTCTTCAAGTCCAGAGGCCCGGGTGCTTGCCCGGCTGACCGGCCGCCTTGACCGTACCAAGACCGCAAGGAGCATCGAGAGGTTCATCGCCGGCTACGTCAAGTCGGCGCGGGCAGAGGGTGGGGTAGTGATGGGCCTCTCAGGGGGCCTTGACTCTGCCGTGGTAGTGGCGCTATGCACAAGGGCGCTTGGCGCAGGCAGGGTACTCGGGCTCATCCTCCCAGGCGCGTCGACTCCAAATGAGGACGTGGAGGACGCCGCGGCTCACGCCCGGAAGCTTGGCATCGAGCACCAAACCATCAACATAGAGCCGATAGTGGAAAGGTACATGCAGGTTCTGTCAGATGGCGCCAATAACGATAAGGTCGCGCGGGGCAACCTGACTGCAAGGGTGCGCATGTCTGTTCTCTATTACCACACATACATAGACGGCAGCAGGAAGAGACTGGTCGTGGGGACGAGCGACAAAAGCGAGATCAGCATAGGCTATTTCACTAAATTCGGCGATGGCGGTGCAGACATAACCCCGATAGCTGACCTGTACAAGACTCAGGTCAGAGAGCTTGGCCGGTACCTCAAGGTGCCCGACGCAATACTTCAAAAAAAGAGCAGCCCTAGGCTATGGGCGAACCATACCGCGGAAGACGAAATAGGGATAAGCTACGAGTCAATCGATCCGATCCTCTACATGCTGATGGACAGGAAAAAGACTGCAAAAGAAACGGCGGCAGAGCTCGGCGTGCCTGTCGACAGGGTAAAAAGGGTGCAGGAAATGATCGCCAAGAGCGCGCACAAGCGTGCAATGCCAGCTGCGCCAAAACTGTGAGAGAAAGAGCTTTTTGCAGAGGTCCAGAAAATCTTTTTGCACAAAGAGGCTTGCCTGTATGTGCGTGCGCGCAAGCGTACTACACATATAAAGAGAAGAATGTGCATATGCGTACGCAGAGATAGATACAATATACATGCGCAAGCCGGTATTGCTGATAGACGACGCAACGGATTCACTTGAAGCGATCAAGCTGTTTCAGGAATCCGGCCAGGAATATGTAGAATACCACATCAAGAAATTTGAGGAGAGCTGTTGCGGCGAGCTTCCGACCACCCGCGCCCCGTCGGTTTTCGCCCCTGAAGGCATTTTCAAAGGGCTTGAAGGGGTCAGGGATTATCTGTCGATGGAAAAGCAGCCTAGTACGGGCGAGAGCGCGTACTGGTAGCGGCTTATTGTTGCTGTGGCAGGTCCACGTAGACCTCTCCGTCTTTTTCGACCACGCGGTACAGCACAAGGTCGCCTGATTTCCTCCATTCTGGCGACTGCTCTACCCACGTTGACTCTCTCTTCCACGACTTCATGTTCTCCAGCCTACCGGTGAAAACGTTGTATTCGTAGCCGTGCATGTAGCAGACGATGTTGTCGCCGTTAAAGTCGCCTTTTGCAAGCGACGCGCCCCTGTGCGGGCAGGAATTGTTGCAGGCAAAAAGCTTGCCGTGCCTTTTCCCGACCAGCACGTCCGTGCCGTCGATGGCAAAAACCTTCCAACAGTCGTCAGGGATCTCGTCGATAGTACATACCCTGTGAAGCATACTATGTAATAAAAAAGAGGGATGCAGGGCGGTAGTATTAACCTAGAGGTGAATCAGGCTTCCCTGTGCCCCTGTGTGCGGGGATTGCCCTGCGAACTTTCTCCTAAAGTGACCCGACGGCCGCTTTGAGAGGAGCTCTATGAACCACGCCTCGTGCTCGACTTCTTCCTGCATTATCCTCTGCGCGATATCATATGTCCTTGGATCCTTGCCTGCGGTCATGTCGCAGACCTCGCCCCATGACCTTATGGCGCACTGCTCTGCTTCCAGCAAGACCTTCAGGATGGAATTGATGTCCTCCCAGTTGTCAGGAAGGAAAGCGTCTGGACAGCCTGCTTGGTCCGCAAACTTTCTGATGTCCCTCGGGAGCGCGCCGCCAAGCTCATACAGCCTTGGGACCATAGCCTCAAAGTGATTCCTGTCTTCTATCCTTGCGTCTTCAACTATCTCCTTGATGCCTTCGCCTTCAAGGCCGGTGCAGTGCATCCTCAGGATCGTATAGTAATAGTACGTCGTGAACTCGGCGCCGACCCCCTTTCTGATAAGGTCTATGAGTTTATCGACGTTTACGCCGTTTTTCTTCAGGACCTCGAGTGCGACGATATTCGGAACTGGTTTTGTCGTTTTCGCATAATCTGCATCAGACATTGTGGGAAGGGTATAATACCGTACATAATTAAAGAGTTGCGAACCGACCACCGCTGGACACGTACATACACATACGCGCGCGCACGTGCATATTCCTGCCTCTCCTTCTGCATAGAGAGGCGCTTTTTACTTTCTTTAATCCTCTCTCTTTCTCTTTCTATGTGTAGGTAGGAACCACCTGTTGCGACGTTGTAGTGGTAGCTGTAGTACTAGATACCGAACGTTGCTGCTGATTATGATTACGCCGCCGTCCTTCGCTTTCTTCAGAAGGTGCGCCGCCGGCATCTTCCTCTGTTGCTACTGCTGTCATTCTCAGCATGCTTTCCGCCCGTGTAAAGTGCGCCAGGTATTCCCTGCCCTTTTCAGTTATCAGTAGGGATCTGTCCGGCAGCTCCTCTAGGAGCCCGCTCTGCCAGGCTAGTTCCACGTAGCCCTGCAGCATAGAGTGGGAGAGGTTGGCTTTGTATATGACGTGTGTCCTCTTGGTCCTTTGCTCACAAACATGGAGTATCTCTGCGATTATTGCATGCATACTCCTCGGTTTCATTAGGTTCCTTCTATGAGAAAATACTGTTGAAACTTCCTCAAACATGGCACCAGAATTACGATATAGAAGTTATTATAGTTAGTGGGTGAAAGCTCTATACATGCAGGTCTGTAATTGATGCTTATTATTAAATCTACTTGTAAAAGTGGGTTAACGCCTCTATAACATTGACTGTTATGGGAATATTGTTCACATGGCATGCTAAAAATTACTTTAGTAAAGATTGCATTGCCATCAGCCTCCTCACTCGTTCTTCGACGGGCGGATGGGTAGAAAAGAGGTTTGAAAGCGAACTCCGCGATATCATGGCAGGCACGATGAAAAACGTGTTGAGGTTCGAGACCCGTTCAAGCTCCCTCTGGGGCGCGGCCTTTATCTTGCCACTTATCTTCAAGAGCGCGCTCGCAAGCTTTTCCGGCTTGCGGGTCATCTGCGCCGACCCCCTGTCTGCAGCAAACTCCCTGTAGCGAGATATCGCCCGTATCATCAAAAAGCTCACAAACCAGGTCACTGCGGCAACTATGATCACAATTACCATCGCGCTCGCACCGCCGCCATTATTACTTTGGCCGTTCCCTCGGCCATAGTAATACCCTCCTCCATAACCGTAACCGCCGCCGAACATGGTGCTAAAGAGCCCAAACCGCATGAGGGAGAACGCTACTATTGAAAAGAGGCTTGCAAGAGTAATGACGAGCACGTCCCTGTTCCTCACGTGCGTCAGCTCGTGCGCAAGCACGCCTTCAAGCTCGTCGTCATCGAGCATGTTCATGATGCCTGTGGTCGCTGCCACCACGGCGCTCTTCGGGCTCTTGCCCGTTGCAAAGGCATTTGGCAGCTGCGTATCCATGACCGCTATCTTGGGCATAGGAAGTCCGTTTTCTGCTGCAAGCCTCCCTACTATTGCATGCAACCTGGGGTACTGCTCTTTTGTGACGACCTTGGCGCCAGAGGTCCACATGACGATTTTGTCAGAAAAGTACCACTGCGCAAGGACTATGCCTGCACCTATTATGGCAATTGGGATATAGCCGACTCCCAGATACGCGAGTACGCCCAGAAACACCAGGTACAGCACCGCGAGAATCGCAAAGCTCAAGACCATCCTGGCTGTGAGACCTGCATCCCTCTGAAATTGCGCCATAGTGTATGTATGCATTTATGTTATGCACATTTGGACAAATAAGGGCTTCTTTTCCTCCCTGCATTTCCCTCCTGCATAAAAAGCGGCAGAGGTTGCTGTTATAGTACGACGGCGCCAGAAAGAGGAAAATGAGGTAGTGGTAAAAAGATTGCTACATGCACACATACGTACGCGCGCACACGTTCAAAAAAAGAATTGCACAAATAGATCTTTTTACTAGAAGCAGATGTCATCAACGCGAGCTCGTTTTTTGATCAAGCATTGCAAGCTAGAATTTCTTTAAGGCAACTAGCCTGTCTGTTTATGACGAAAAAAGAAAATGTTCAAGATCATGTCGCTGATAGTTGGCGGGATCGTGCTCATGGCAATGGGCATTTACGTACTAAGCGTGGCCGACATACGCCTTCCGAGCATCCAATGGCCGCAAGTCCAGTGGCCTAACGTGAACTGGGTGATCGTAGGATGGGTCATAATCGTGGGCGGGCTGATATCCGCAGGCAGTGGGGTTATCGCGTCGCGCTTGGCATAGGCAATAGAGGTTCATCTGACGCTGGCGCTGTCAGGGCCTGCTATTTAGGTGGTAAAATACGCCACCCTTGCGTGCAAGTTCTCATATATACTGCGCGCTGTTGTAGCGCGGCAAGTATGGTCAAGAGAAGTACTTTTCCCTTATCTTGTGTTTCTCCAACTCTTCTGAATACTTTCTGAGGATCCTTACGTCGGGGGCGAGCACCAGATCCTTGTGAGTAGCAGGAGGTTGGGCAATGCGCAGCACCGTCGCCTTCAGATACTTGTTGTGCTCACTTTCCTGCGCGCAGTCGCGAGAGCAGAAAAAGCCAAACATGTAGCTATTCCGCGCGATGGTGTAAAAAAATGTGTTTGCAGAAATGTCGGCATCGCATCGCAGGCATCTTGCAGCGTGATCCACTACTACCATCAGCAGCCGCTGCAGCAAGATACCTTGCCAAATATCAGCATTTTGCAACTAGCATATGTCTTGCTCTTTCATGGGCACCATATACTTATGGACATGGGGCGAACTACAGATCTCTCTCTGCCTGCTTTGTCGTCTGTTCCCTATCTCTGGCGCGAGAAAAACAAGTTATGCTAGAATTCTTGGTTTTTCTCGCACATCCCGGCAGCAAGGAATAATCTTAGAGAACCTTGCACGCCGGCAGTTTATTACTTGCAGAGCCATCTAGAGGTGCATGGGAGTCGCTACTGCTAAAGCAGCAGACAACAATAATGCTACTATTGCTACCACCACTGCAATGCAAGTTGTCGCTGTACGGCAGATAACCCGCCTTGTACTGATAACTTTGCTGATAACGGCAGTGACGTGGGTGAGCTTGTACCTTTTCGAACAGTACCTTGCGCCTGACCTTGGCGTACAGCATGTCCACATGCAGCTGACAGGGAGCGCGATCACCGCTGCAGTTTCCTTCATCCTTATCTATGCTGTCAGGAGGATTTTACGCAAAAACGTCGCAAGGATGAACCCGCATCTTTCAACGATCCTCTCGTTCTTTGTAATCATAATCATCTCCCTAATAGCGGCGGTGGTGCTGATGCACCAGTGGGGCATAAACCCGCAGGTCATACTGGTAAGCGGTGGATTGACTGCGGTCATAACGGGGATCGCCCTGTCCGCGATAATGGGCAACATACTGGCCGGCGGGCTGATGCTAACTGCTTTTCCGGCAAAAGTGAACGACCATGTCTTTATGGTGGGAGACAATGTTCACGGAGTGATCGATGATGTGCGCTTTATGTACACCAAGATCATAACGGATGAGGGCATGGAATACTATATACCGAACAACACCATAGTGCAAGGGTCTGTCCGGATAATCAAGGAAAGACCGCTAAAGCACCTGCTGCCAATCAAGGAGGGGGAGCACGTGCAAGTGGTAGTATCTGCCTCTGCTGAAAGATACGTTGGAACCGTGTCCAAGATCACTCCCAAGTTCTTTTTCCTGACAAGCGACGGCAGCAACAATAATGGTTGTAGTAGTAATAATAATGTGGACAAGGAAATAGTGCTGGCAAACGCAAATCTCCTGTCAGGCCAGTACGTGATAATAAAAGATTGAACTCGAAAACAGACAACAACAATAGCAACGCCTGCCAATACATAAGACTCTACCGTTATTCTCCTCCTCCTCGTGCAGGACGGGCAGCAAGGATGCAGAGACATATATCCATATATACACACTCAGAGCACGTACGCAATTCAAAAAGGAGGAAGGCCCTGCACTTGAGTGTCATGTCTAACAGGAAAATATTATTACTATGTAGTCAGACGTAGCCCCTGAAACCAAAATGTATGACGCCCAAATAGCTAATAATCTATAGACAGTTTGCTATAGGGAAGCTATGAACGGATATATTCTCTTTTATAGAAGAACATTACTCTATACATATCATGGGTCTGTTTACATGGATCATCGTTGCAGTGGTTATAGTATTGATAATTGGAATTGGCGTCAACGCATTCTTTTCGGGCCTGATAGCCGGGGCGCAAAAGCTGGGCAACAACCCCGTCATCAAAAACGCGACCGAAGAGGGCAAGAATTTTGCCAAAAATGCCATCCAAAACGCCACTAGCGGGGCTATAAAATAACTAGAGAGGCTCCATTTATCGTGTGAATGTCAAAGACAACTTGGGAACGGCCGTATATGTGACTCATCTACTTGTTTTTTGGCCGCCAGATCTTGTTGTTAGGTCAACAACTCTTATTTTCAAGCATCCATTTATGGAGTAGGTCTTGGTTGTACGTATACATATGCTACTACAACCTGCTTTAAGTTATAAAAGAACTAGATGTATATACATACTAACTACTTCGCCTCTGCAACCACGCCTGTAGTGGTAGTAGATTTGCTGGAAAGGCGCATATGTGCGCATGCGTACCGTTCTATAAAAGAAGTAACAATATGCATTATATGTTGTAGTAAAGAAAATTTCTTTCTTTGCGTTTTCGCACTCACTCTGAAAAGCGTAAAGACGCGCTTACGTAAAGCACGAAGATACATTAGCTCTTGCAAACCGGTCCATGATCGCACGCACATCTCATCAAAATCACACCTGTATAACGTGAACTGCATGATCCGGTGCACAAAAACGAATGCGGCTAAGATCAATGCGTAAATACTTTGTGCAAAATAATTCTCCGTGGCAGAGAATAGCGATATTAATAGTACTAGCAGTCAGCATGAAACGACGATAGCTGCTGCTGCCAGCAGTGGCGCCGCCGCTAGTGGCCATAATAATCCGCTGCGCGGGCATTTCCTGTACGCAGATTATACTCCACTGGAAGATGACCGAAATCTCATCGAGATGCTAAAGGCATTCGTGTCGCTGACCGGGCAGGTGATACGGCGCCATCAAACGGACGCAAGATGCGTGTCTTTGCTGGATGATTCGGAGCTGTTGCGCAAAGAACTCGCCTCGGCCATAAGGAATACGCGGGCAACGACCGCCGGCGCGCTGGACAGGTTCTATGAAAGAAACTCTGGCATCTTTGCGTCTGTCGCAGGTCTGCAGTCTGCCAGCGGCAATGCCTTTCTGACTGATGCAAAAACCTCCCTTGACAGGATGCTAGTTGACGTCGAGGCCAGCTCTACCCAGCAGCAGGAGAAACATAAAGAAAACATAAAGTCGATAATAAACGCAAACCGCATCGCGGCAATCGATGCTATGCAGGCATGGCTGTCAGATGAGAAGCGCAACTTTCCGCGGCCCGTCCTTGAAGGCCTGTCGTCAGAGCTGGCAATTCACATTGACCCCGCGACCAACAACGACAGCTACAAGGTCATCCGCACTGCATCGGCAATCGCTACTACAATCGACGGCAGACTAGGAGGGGAAAAAGGGGGCGGAGAACAAAAAAGCAAGGTCAGCGAAAAAGCAACACCTCCACCATCCCGGTTCATGTACGTATCCCGGTTTAGTACAGCTGGCGTCGAGTTCTGGAACTACCGCAAGAAGGTCATTGATTTTGGTATAGAGGAGCTTATGCTACCCACCGGCATGAAGCTCCCGATGTCAGAAAAGGTCAAGAGCACGTTCCGGCTCTCGTCTCGAAAGGAAGAAGAGTCAGCCAAGGAGCCGCACTTTACAAAGGTGGACGACTTTTACGTATCTTCGGTGGTTTTGCGTGACTGGAAGACCCTTGAAGTGCTACTGGCGTCTGATGTCACTTCAGCAGCAGTAGTCGCCGGATCTGCAGGAGCAGAAGGAGAAGGCAAGGGCGAGCTTTTTACCGTCGTCTTTAATGCAGCGGGGTTGACGGATTCTGCCTCTCTGGCAGCAGCCCATCCTATATTACGCTATACGAACAACAAAGATCAGGCAATTATTATGGCAGAGACAAACCTGTTTCAAATAAAAGAGATTGAGCAGGCGACTAATCTGCGCAAGCTGGCGATGTTTGGCGCGGCAATCCTGTCCAAGCTGCAGATTTTGCAGAACCCCGGCCTGCTTGGCCTGAAAGGCAAACTAGAGTTACTTACTCTTGAAGAAAAGGAGGCTATAGCGGTGTCAAAGAGAGGTGCCCTTGGCACCGATGATGCAAGAGAGGCGGCCAGCATCAGACCTGGTGCCACTGATAACACTACTACTATTGCTGCCTCTCTCGTCTTTGTAGACTTTTCACTCCTTTTCAATCTCCTTGAAGCGCTAGCCAAATCGTTTGGCCCTGTGGTAGAGAAGCTACGAGAAAAAACGCCTGTTAGGGAAGAACTGATACTGAGGCAGGAGCTGGATAGGGGGCAAAGAAAAGAATTTGCCGTCAGATTGGACGACCTCCGGTCGCAGCTGGGAGAGACACCCTTTGGCCGGTCGGTGTTTCGTACTATCTTTGGCGCATAATCTTTTTGCATATATATGATATGTTTCTGCGTGTGTGTGTCTATATGCAGGAAATACGTGCACCATACGCCTCTTTGCGCCTTGCATGGGCATGTGTGTGTCTGCATGGGTACATATTAAGAATTGGTGAATGCGCGTACATATGTATACGCACACATACACCCTTACACGCGTGCACTCACCTTACAAACTCGTACCTTTGCGTTTACTGAGAGATGGAGGGTGGCTGGCCTGCGCCATAATGGTATGTGAACGCGGCAAATATCTCCGATTTCATATAGATATCCAGTCCACCTATTTTTATAGCAATTTTTGCGAATGTTGTCATAGCTATGGTCAAGGTAACAAAGTCTGTCTATATAGAAATTGAAAAAGATGGGCAAAAGATAACTTTTGGTCCAGACGAAATAAAAGATATCAAACGGCAGCTAGACGCTGCCATAAGGGAAAAAGGCCGCAGAGAATTCCAGGCAAGCATGAAGGCCGGGCGAAAAGCAAAGGGAGTTGCAAAAGTGGCCACAACAACAGTTTACCACATGAGCGATGAGAAAAAGAAGGAGATAATCAGTAATGTAAACAAAAAGCTGTCTGATACACCAAAAACCCTCTCTGCCCTCCTAGACGGGGTCTCTTATGTTCCCAATTATCTGCCCATTATAAGAAAGATGGTGGAAGGCCAGCAGAACGTCGCCAAGAAGCAGGTAGGCAAGAGGACGCTGTACTACTCAAAGGACGGAAAAAGCGCACAAGCCTAGAGAAGCATCATATACATCTTCGTGCGCGCAAGCACGCGCGCGGGTTTTTCTGCATATTTTTCTATATATGTTTGTATGTAATAAAAAGCGAAGCTGCTATTGTTACTATTTTTTTTGTATAACGTCTATCGTAATAGCGGCGATGAAAATCCAATCCTAGTTAACGAAGTTAAGGCAGGCATTAATTGGTCGTAAGGTAATCTCATGATGAAAGGAGAGGTGTGTTAATCCTCTATGAAGAAAAGATTATTCCGCCTCGGACTTGGCGCCGGCTGCTGTAGCGTCCTGGCAATCGTACTCTTGCTTTTGCTGCCACTGTCTCCGTACTCCAACAACTTGCACCGTCCCATCGTGGTAATCCGGCCGACATTTACTTTTGCCGCATACCAACCTCACGGGTTTTATGACTATTACCGTGGAACCTGCAAGAGCCGCTGCCTGACTGTGCCTTTGAACCCAAAGTCGCGCACGGGCGCGATGGATTATGCAGGCAGCAACAATGCTCTAACTACGCTCAAGTCGCTTGGCATCAGCGACGTGGTGACCGACCAGCAGGTCACTGAAAACCCCTCGATTCTGGCAAATTACGAGAAGGTTATCGTCCTCCATAACGAGTACGTGACCCAGGCAGAGTTTGACGCGATAACTCGTCACCCTGATGTCCTTTACTTGTACCCAAACGCACTTTATGCGCTGGTTTCCTACAATCCCGGAACCGGGACAATAACCCTGGACAAAGGTCATGGTTACGGCGGCATAAACGACGCTTTCAAGTGGGCGCCGTCGATGAGCACGAAAGACGAGTACAACACTGGCTGCAAAAATTGGCAGTTTGAAAAGGCAGTAAACGGCGTTGTCTTGAATTGCTATCCAGAATTTGACATACTACACGACGCAAAACTATGGTTTGTGATTATGAACCAGAAGATCAACTGATGAAACACTATATGGCGCTTTTCCGGCAGGCCAAAGGTCAGCGCCGCATTTGTGAGAAATACCGCGGAAAAAAGTATGTGTCTTCCAGGCCGGCGCCTTGTCAAGAAAAGCCGCCGCCTACATGATTTAACATGTTATAACATATAGATAAGCCTCTCCCCCTCTCCTCTGGGTGCTTGCTGCCTTAACTAGCGTTATCCTGGCAATAACACAACATGAATGAATTGGAAGGTCTGATCGCCAAAGAAGAGTCATCGCCGCAAGGAGAAGCTTCTTGTGATATCCTGTGTCAAAAATGCAAAAAACAATTTGCCGAGGTCTTTCAAGTTACCGGGGATTTCTGCCTACAGTGCTGGCAAGAGGAGACTCATCCTGAAATCGAGGCTAACCGACGCTGACCGCTCTTGGTAGAGGCAAGCGTTCGCTATTGCAGGTTAGTAAAGAAAGAGCGTGCGACGATAAAAAAATCCTAACCTCCTTCCTATATCATTCACCCTTGGGATATTTGGAAAATCAAATTTCCCTTTTACGCATGCAGACTTGCTCTACATAAGATGCACTCTAGACATCTTCTGTCTTGCTTCACGCAATTAATTTGTACATATCATTTCCTTGGAATTCGTGTAGTAAATTATGCTAACTCGTTAATATTATAATTCCGAATTCACCATATGACAGAAGAAAGACAGTACGAAGAAGGGGCTGCAGGGACAGATACTTCGAAAAAGAAAAGTGATCCACTAACAAATGCCGAAGGCAAAGAACCTATGACCCCTGCCAAGATAAAAGAGCACGAACCAACTGCTGTACAGAGGGATCCTTCTGACCAAAAGATCGTCGAAAAGGGCCAAGAAGGGACCGACCCCGAGCAGGCAAGGGAGACAGCCAGAAGCAAGGGGATGGCAAAGGGAACGGCAGGCGCCTGGAAGACTGGCGACGAATACGAGCAGGGCGCTGCAGGGACAAGTTCGTAAGGAGATCATGACGTACAGCTCCTGGTGAAACCGGTAGGCTGTGGCGTTACTTTCTCTTTTTTCTAAAAAATAGACCTGTCTTTTTTTTTACCTAGCGCTTTAGAGCGTAGCTGGCCAGTGATATACATCTTCTGAATCAAAACGAGAGGTAAAATTGCTTCCGTCCTTTAGCGTGTACGTGATCTCCATAGTAAACAAGTTGCCCTTGCTTTTTGGATGCCATGATCCGGACCTCTCATAGTCCGTAGTCCCTCCTTCTGTCCAAGTGATTGGAATCCCTATCACTCCTTCCCACCAGTCTGGATGAAGATTGTTGTTGCATGCAAGGTCAACTAGGAGCGAGGTCTTGCGCTTCAGCTCGCTGGTCCCTTCTACACTGATGAGGTTCTCCTGTTTTGCCCTGTTGACCAGTTTAGCGGCAACCGCCCTGACACTTTTCTCTCCTTTTTTCTCGTCGCCTTCGCTGTTACTATCCTGCTGCAGTTTTACCGTCAGCATCAACCTCCCAGATTCGAGCGAGTCGAGTGAGCGTGCCGGGGCTGCCGTGCATTCAAAACCCATGCGGTATAGGCAACAAGTGGTCGCTTCTTCTTTGGAAGAATCAGATCCGTTTTGCTGCATGCCTGTCATATGCTATGTACAATGAAGAAACGCTCTTTGAACCTTAAAGAGCATCGGATAAGCCATGCAGTATGGGATATACACACACATCGTGTGTACATTGGCCTGCAATATTTTTTCACTTTTGCCGTAACGCGCGCGGTATATGACACATATACGCCTGCATGCATATCTGCCCCGCCTCACAACAACTGTTTTAGATTATCCTTGGCATAGCAAGTGCATATGACGACAGCTGGAATGTCTGCCAAGCACGAGACTACTCAAATGACAAACTCTACGTATGACATAATTAGGGCGCTCGAAAAAGACGCACACTTCCTCTACTCTACTGTTGACAAGTATATTGAAGATGCCGACAGGGACAATCGCGCTGACCTTGCTGGCGTATGGAACACGATAAAGAAGGACAAAGAAAAGCACGTACAGATGCTAAGAGAAGCGCTTGCAAAGGACGCAAAAGAAGAGCGCCTGAAATAAAAAAATGGCGCCAGGCTGCATTATGACAACAATAAAGCTTCTATGTCTTTTCTTTGAGCGCAAAGGATAAAGAAAATGCACAATGGCTGAGAGAGGGTTTGCAAAAGAGACGACGATTCATGAATCTTACGATGGCAAGACAAAGATAAAGCAGTTCTTGCGCGTCAAGATTGCTACTGATAATAATAACAATACTGCACGCTCAGGAAAGCGTACTACTCTATCGCACCCCTCGCTTATTGCAGGCTTTCCCGGCACAGGACTTGTAGGTTCCATATCGGCAAATTTTATAATTGAAAGGCTCGGCATGCACCAAATAGCAGCCGTAGACTCGGAATTCATAATGCCGACTGTCACATACATTGGTAACAAGCTACGCCACCCGTTCCGCATTTATGCTGATAAAAAGGGTTCGCTGTACGTTATAGTTTGTGAAGCCCCACTCATGCCAGAAGGCGTCCATAACATTATGGATCTAGTGGTATCATGGGCGATCAACAACGGGATTGGTAAAGTAATAACCCTTGACGGCATGCCCGTCGCCGGCTTGCCCGGAAAAGAACGCGAACCGATAATACTGACCAGCCACTATTCGCCTGATGGCCAACAACAATATCCATCTCTGCCCTCACTCAAACAAAGCAATAACGACAATGGGAATAATAGCGGCAATAGCAATAACAGTACTGCCGGTAAAGATGGTGATGGACAAAAAACATTGCCGTCCTGGCGCTATAAAAAGACGGCCTTGATAACGGGCATGTCTGCAGGGCTGTTGTCGTCATGCCTGTCACACGACATGGCCTGCAGCGCAGTCCTTGTCCAGACAAGCAGTGGCGTACCTGATCCAGAGGGGGCGGCCCTGTTGCTTCAGACGATAAGCGAAATGCCAAACGTTCCGCTTAAATTGGATGTTGATCCCCTTTTGAAGGAGGGCAAAGAGATCAAACGCCGGCTGGCAGAGACGATTGCAAGCCTCCGGCAGCAGGAAGAGGAACTGGCCCCGCCACACCCGGTAGGCAGATCAATGATGTACGGCTAGCATGACGGTTCCGCAAAGCTTCTCTTTCTCTCTACAGTTGCAGGTTTTGTTTCTTTTTGATGATGTCTGCTTGGTTTTTTTGTATGCCTGATATGAGATGTATTTATTTGATAAAAAGAAAGAAAATGGTTCTTCCGCCTCTCTTCGTATATAGAAGAAAAGCGAAGTTTATTGCAGTAGTATGGAGCTTATGTACCCTATGCTGTTACGTTTCCTGTAGTTGCTGTAGCGTTACCTGACGGTGTAGTTGCTGTAGCGTTACCTGACGGTGTAGTTGCTGTAGCGTTACCTGACGGTGTAGTTGCTGTAGCGTTACCTGACGGTGTAGTTGCTGTAGCGTTACCTGAC
>DASZTR010000040.1:0-4445 GCA_035547955.1 Nitrososphaera sp.
AAAGAAGCCCGGCCAAGTCCTCGTGATCGGGGGTGGGGGCGGAGAGGATATCATGATGGCTCTAGCAGGGGGAGCAGACAAGGTTACTGCTGTCGAGATAAACCCACTGATAGTCTCTGCGGTTAGGCGCTTTGGGGGGCCGGCCAACGTGTACGACAACCCCAATGTCAACCTGTTTATAGACGACGGCAGGCGATTTATCAGCTCTTCAAATGACAAGTACGACGTGATAACCATAAAGCTGGTCGATTCCTGGGCGGCGCAGCTTGCCGGGGGCTATGCCCTATCCGAAAATTACCTCTACACGGTAGAGGCATTCCAGCAATATTACAGGCACCTAAACGACGGCGGCATGTTGGTAATGATCCGATGGAACTTTGAGCTCCCGCGCCTCATGCCAATAGTCGCCGAGTCGGTGGCAAAAGAGACCGGCAAGAGCCCTGAGGATGCAAGCAAGCAGATAATGGTGGTGGAGGATCGCCCCGGGCTGTACTTTGGCCGCACTCAAGACTCCCAGCAGTACTATCCCGTGCTCGTCATGGTTAAGGCCGCGCCTTTTACAAGCGATCAAGTCGACATGGTGAAGCAAAAGGCAGGGATAGGACGCGCGGACGTGACGATGCTTGCCGACTCTCTGATAAAGCCGCCGTATGACAAGCTGTTCTCTACCACAAGCAGCTACTCGGACTATGTGGCCGCATCCTTCCTTGCGAACCCCAAGATCCCGACAGACGATTCGCCGTTCTACTTTGCAAAAGAGCCGGTGCCACAACAGATGGTGATACTGCTTGAAACCGTGCTTGCCATCTCCGCGGGGCTGTCCGTGATACTGGTGTACCACTCTAGAAAGACTGGCACGCGGTTCCGGCGGGGCGAGCCGGGGATCGCCGCTCGCACGGCTGGCTTTGTCCTGTTTGCAATCTTTATCGGCCTCGGGTTCATGATACTCGAAATCACCTTCATACAGAAATTCCTGCTACTGCTTGGCACTCCAATAATGGCCCTGACCGTGATACTGTTTTCAATACTGCTGTCAAGCGGCATCGGGGCATATGTAAGCGGCAGACTATTTGGGAACAGGCCGCACAGGGCCGTGTTTGTGTCTGTACCGATACTTGCGGGCATCATACTGTCGTACTTGTTTTTCCTGCAGGGCATAATCGCCTCTAACATCACGATGAGTCTAGCTTCCAGGGCCGCACTCACCTTTGCGCTATTGTTCCCCTCCGGCTTGTTGATGGGGTTCCAGTTCCCTGCGCTAATCAAGATGGCGTCTGCTCCTCTTGGCCTTGGAAATGGAGCGGCTGCAGCAACAACAAAAGGAGAAGGTAGAAACAACAGCAATAACAATAACACCACACTCCTGTGGGGGATAAACGTTGTCGCGTCCATACTCGGAACTGTACTTGCTGCAACGCTGGCTATGGTGATAGGGTTCAATGGGAACCTGCTCGTCGGCCTTGCGATGTACGCCGGCGCAGGCGCATCAGCGCTTTTATCCTTTGTCGCAGGCAAAAGATACTATGCTAGTCGGGCGCCCCAGCTGACCGAGCGCGAGTAAAGTTTCCTTACCCTCACTCGCGCTTGTATGATTCACTGTTGTTATTGCTGCTGTCGCCCTCAAACCGCCGGTGCTGTACTAGGTCATTCTGGTTTAGAAACGCTTTGCCACACACGTTGCAGATATAGCTTGACCTTGTAGTAGGAGGAATTTCAGGGTAGTCTTTTCTCTCCTCGCTTACGTTTGCGACCTCTCTTTCCTTAATGCTCCCTCCGCGCCCAGCTGGCCTGACGTTAAAGTTAGGACTTTTCCTGGTCTCGTCGGATATCTGGTACTGCTGCTTGTACTTTGTTCCATTTTCCTCTATCATCCTGCGGACGTGATAGGAATCCTTGAACGAGATGTAACCCTCAAGGCCCTCAAACAACCCGATTATGTCCTGATCCCGCGTCTTGCTCCTTACATGCTCTAGGATCTTGTGTTTAAACGCGGGGAACTGCATGTCTTGCAGCTGGCTTATAGCACGGTCCAAAAAACCGTCGTCTCCCCTTGCCACTCGCTCTTGAACGGTTCAGCTTTTCCGTGTCAAATACTGAATGGTGGACCGCGGAGTCAATGGTATCCTTGCTGCGGTCCGGAGCGCGTCCTGTCATTTGTATATTAGTTTATTCTTCCCGCCGATTTTTAAAAACAGTTTCCCGGCAGCCTCTCTGTTTGCATTGGTGTATATCCACAGCAGTCAAAAATATAGCCTTCCGGGAACTTTGTGTACTTGAAAATATTGGCAGACAAGCTACCTGTCACAATTATCATTATCATCATTATAGCAGCGACAGGTGTGATTTCAATTACCGTCATTGTGGCTCTGGCATCTGACGTGTTGCAACAATCCTCATCCTCATTGCCAAAGTCGCAAACGCTATTGCCGTCAGATACTCAAAGGAATGGTATTGATGAAGTCGGCTTTTATTCCGCCGCAAACAACGGCGGCAGCAGCCTCATAGTTGACCAAAAAGGCGACGCGAAAGCAGACAAGCAATACGAGACACGCATAGTGCCAGCTGTTATGAGCTACCATGATATCCTCTGGGCGGATGTCCAAAAGAGCAACACTGGCAACGGCGATCATGCGTCACTCCTCCTGACAATTGGGCTCGCCGGCGACCCGAACTCGAATGAAAAATACGAAACTGCCTACATGTGGCATATAATAACTTCCACTTGCGTCTACACGGTTATCCTGCCAAATTTTGCGCCAGACTCTAGCTTTGCAGCGAAGGGGTGGTATTATGCCGTCTATAACAATACCAACGAGAGATACCTAGTTCCCATGACGCGCATATCTTTTGAGATGCCCAAAGACAGAGTTGAAATTCCACTAGCAGTTCCGTTAGTGGGCGACGCGGAATCGTTTCACTACTGGGTGAGCGTGCACGTAAGGGTTGACAGCAAGAACATCAGCAAACCCCCTGACTACCTGGTGGATTATGCACCGTGACATTGTAGAAACATTTTCTGTATCTTGACTAGCTTGCTGGAATAAGTAATTTGCTTGGATGAAGCCTGATACCAATGACGTGTATAACCTACGTGTATGTGTGTGCGCTTACATTCCCTTGCTGAAATCCCAAGCAGAGAAGAACTTTGGCGTAATTTGGATCAAAAGCTCAGCTCCGTTTCTCGTGTTTTCCATAAGCATCTTTGCAAGGGGGTGTTCAAGCGTGCCAAGATACTTGAGGTTTATCTTTTCCATGATTTCCAAGTTTTTCTGCACATCTTCGGATATGCTCGTTTCTCCTCTTCCTTTTACCCCCTTGTACGGGAAATTTTCATCGTCGATAGAAAAGTAGACCTTGTCTGGATTTCTGCGTATGTTCTGAATCTTTTTTGTCGTCTTTTGGGTTCCAGTGTATATTTTGCCGGATTCCTTGTCGTAATAGAACCAGACGGGCTGGATGTTTGGGTAGCCTTCCTCGTCAACAGTTGCCAGCTGGATGTTGAGTTTGCTTTGCAAGAACCTTTCTACCTCTGCCTCAGTGACGGGGTTGGGCATCCCCGGCAGAGCCTGAACGAGTTTCATACACTACTACCTTTGGAGTTTTTTTAATATAAACATTGAGAAGAGAATATTCTGCATCAACTTTGCAAGTGTAAAAGAGTATGTTTCCCGCTCCAGTTTTTCCTCTTTGCGGGTTGAAAGTTAAGTGCTTCTTCAATTACCTTGCAATTCTTGGTTCTTACTTTCACCAATTGATCGCACATTTGCGTGTGTATCTTTTGGCTCATAACGGACCGCTTTTTGGTCCGATACTTGGGGGATTACGCACATTTATTTCTTGCAAACTAGCATTTTTGCATCTTTTAATACTGCATCTTCGTAATTCCTTTACGACTATTTTTTTCCTATTTTTACAAGATTAAACGTAAAATTTTCGCAAACCAATAAGAGCGACTTGCATTTAAGGCAAGGCTATGGAGATATTTTGACTGGTGAGCCGGACGGAGCTTTCAATCTTTAGAATTGATACTATCCTGCTTCACCAACTCAGGCTTGAAGCCAGCCGTAAACAGGTAAACTTTAACACGCTAGAAAATCAAATCTTTAAATCGCATATATAGTGGCCCGCCAAGGCTGCGATGGCAGGATACATTCCCTTGCACAGGACGTTCATAAAAGCAATGGTTGAATGACTGACTGAAGAGGAAATTAACCACAGCGGCAATGAATATGCACATGACCTTTTTCGAAGCAGGCTAGAAACTACAACTAGTCACCGCTGTTGTCAACTTCAAGAATACTGAAATGCCTTGTCAGATGATGGAACTATGGAAAAAATTCGCCCTGGCCTCAATCAGCGTGGCGATAGCAATGATAGTATTCTTTAGCCTCATGATTGTACTTTATCAATCGTCGCCGGGTTAAATGATTAAAGTCCAATCTGGT
>DASZTR010000041.1:0-9582 GCA_035547955.1 Nitrososphaera sp.
AACCCCCTTACAAGAGACCCGCAGTCAGGAGAACCCGTGCCGCTGCTTGTCAACATAGACAGATTAAGGATGTTTGAAGTCATCTCTAATCTCATTAGAAACGCCATCAAGTTTTCTTCAGAAGAAGATAATGATAGTAGCGATGGAGAAAAAGGGCGAATGAGGACAATCAAGATTACAACTGAAAAGAGGGACAACAACCAAGTGTTTGTATCAGTCAAAGACTATGGTACCGGGATAAGTGCAGAAATGCTCCCACGGCTGTTTACAAAGTTTGCCACGGACAAAGAGAGAGGAGGGACCGGCCTTGGCCTCTTTATAGCAAAGAACATTGTCGAAGCTCATGGAGGAAGGATATGGGCGGAGAACAACAATAGGCAAGGAGACGACAAAGGCAAGGATAGAGTAAGTAGAGGAGCGACTTTTACCTTTACGCTGCCTCTTTTTTCCTCTGCTTCAAAGACGTGACTACCACTCTACACTCTTCTTACTCTCTTCTTCATTATATGTCCGTCTTATTGGAATTCTTGATCAGTACTACCCACGTAGTCACCATAGATGAATTGGAAACTAGCATTTCATCTTTATTATCATCTTCCCCTTGGCTGCCATTCAAAATCAGCCTTGTGTACAAAAGGCCGATGTCAACGACCCTTCCACCCTGCCCAAACACCTTGATCCTGTCTCCTATCCGGAAGGGTCTGGTGATAGCTAGGTAAAGCCCTGCAATGGCGTTGCCAATCAGGTTTGAAGATGCAAAGCCGATTACAAGCCCAGATATGGTGCTGATGGATGCGGCTACCACAGGATCTTGTGCAAGATATGAAATGATGAATGCAATGACTATGATGGCGCCTACTATGCGTACCAAGCTCTTTATCGAGCTGGCAGTAACAGTTGAATGGGCCAAGGCCAGCCGGTAGGAAATAGTGCTAAAGGTATGGATGATAAAATATCCAATGACTGCGACCTCTGCAGTTTGGAGGTACGTCAGATATTGCCGAGGCAGCAGAGGCTGTAACATATAAGTGCTGACTGCGAGGACCGTAGAGAGGATCATACCCAGAAACAGGATCCACCAGATAACGGATTTTTTCGTCTGAGCCACTGTTGTACTAGCAGCAGTCGCCTGTGTAGAAGTATCTTTTTTGCTATTCATGTCTTGGCAGCAACAACAATCTGACAAAAATGTTCTAAAAAGATTACTTGGTTCAGGAATGACAGGGCCTCTGCCTGCCAGTACATGGATACACGCACACACTCACTCAAATCATACTTTTGAATTGACGCTTTTGCTCATCTTCTTGCTAATCTTTTTCCTATTAGACTTAACCAAGTCTTTCCCAACAGAAAATTTATCAGGAAATTTGGCATTTTTTTACTGCACAAGAAACTCGTTTAATTTTGAAATTGTAAATGCAATGCTATATGGATAAAGATAGGGAAAAGGAGGGCAAAGAGGCACCACTCCCTGCAAATGACGAATACAAGGTGAAAACTGAAAAGTCGCTAGAACGCCCGAGGTTTGAGTGTGCAGAATGTAAGGAGGCATTTCCTAGCGCGCTTGATCTGGACGAGCATAAAAAACAGGATCACATGGCAGAAAACAAAACAGCTGTTGCATAGGTACACATATGCATATACATGTATGTGTGTTCTAGCAGAGTCCTCCTTGCCACCTCTTGCAGGCCAAACCTGCTAGAGTAGATGGAGGTGAGGACATCCTCTCTCTTTTAGAGGCATGAAAAACCCAAGGCGCGCCTTCTTTTTTTGCGTCCTAACGCCGCCGCAAAAGCGATACCCTTTTCTTCTAGCAAAAATACCACGATTGCATACAGAAAGATATGTCATCATCTTCATCATCGTTTGCTAACCAAAAGGTTGCAGTAGTTACAGGCAGCTCAAGCGGGATAGGTTACTACGCATCTCTAGCGCTGGCAAGAAACGGCTTTCTCACGTATGCCACGATGCGCAACCTCAAAAAAGCTGACAAATTATTAGAGTCGGCGGCCTCGCGCGAAGGAAAGGGAGAAGGACTCCAAATCCGTACAGCACAGCTTGACGTTACCGATGACAAATCAGTCAACAAGGCAATACAGGGAATATTGTCCGACGCCGGGAGGATAGACGTACTGGTGAATAACGCAGGATATGGACTGACGGGAGCTTTCGAGGATATTGAAATGGATGAGATAAAGGCCCTGTACGAAACCAACGTATTTGGATTGATGAGAGTCTCCCAGGCAGTCCTTCCGGCGATGAGGAAGCAAGAAACCGGCGGCACTATCATCAACATAAGCTCAGGCGCGGGCAGATTTGGCTATCCGGGAGGCTCCGCCTATGTAAGCACGAAATTTGCAGTCGAGGGGCTGACAGAGTCGATGGCATTTGAGCTGGAGCAGTTTAGGATAAAAGCTGTCCTGATAGAGCCGGGTTTTGTCAAGACAAGCTTTGCTGCTAACGCAGCCTTTGCCAAAAAGGCGCAAGACTCACGATCGCCGTATGCTCCAATGATGCAGAAGATGGCTCCTTCCATTGGCCGCATGATGGAAAATGGGTCTTCACCCGAGCTTGTTGCTGACGCAATCGTTGAGGCAGCCACTAGCAAGAGCCCAAGGCTTCGGTATATCGTCGGAAAGGATCTAGAGCAATGGATGGCCGGAAGGAAGAGCATGTCAGACGAAGAGTTTTCTGCTATGATAAAGCATGGCTTGAGCTAATGAAGCATAGGGCTTTTGCTTGCCTACCTATTTGAGGAAGGGAATTAAAGACCTTTTAGGTATCAAAAGCTTTCGATTTTCTTCTTTTTATCACCGTTTGACATTAGTTAATTAGTTCTAGCGTACGTTGTCCAAGTGAAAAAGGAGAAGCGCACGTCCATTTAGAGCCGCATAATTGCCAGATTTCTTTTTCTAGTACCTGCAGAAAACGAAAAACAAGAGAAGGCTCGCAGCTTGCGTGATATTCATGACGGTAATGACGCGATCGGCAAACGGCGAGCCGTAATTTTATGTGTGATAGCAGTAGCTGCAGCAGGAGCGGTCTTGACAGCAGCAACTGTAGCTGCAACAACAACAACAACAAAAATAACCACAGCAAGCGACATCGATGCTGTCGAGGACGATAATGACAGCAACAACACTGGCGTTGTCAGCGACGATAATGGAGATCATGTTTCCACCAATAGCAACAATAAGAATGACAATTTGACGTTATTTGACCCAGAGAAAAAAGAAATAGCAATGCAACTTGTGTCCAGCGCAGAAAACTCATCCACCGACTGGCAAGCGCAATACGCATACATCGAAGACATCTCGGATAACAGGGGCTATACTGGCGGCATCATCGGCTTTACTTCCGGCACATCTGACATGTTGATGCTAATCCAGTACTACACGCAGATCAAACCGGACAACATCTTGGCAAAATACATCCCCGCCTTGAATAAAGTGGTCGGCACTGCGTCTCATGAAGGACTCGACCCGACTTTTATTGCCGACTGGAAGGCGGCCGCCAACGACGATTCCGTCTTTAGGCAGGCGCAGGACCATGAACGCGACGTCTTTTACTTTAATCCTTCAGTGAAGCAGGCGCAAGATGACGGACTGGGAGTATTGGGGCAATTCATTTACTATGACGCGATGGTCATGCATGGGCCAGGAGACGACCCTCTAAGTTTTGGCGGAATCCGCGCTGCGGCTATGTCAAAGGCCAAGACTCCTGCCCAAGGGGGCAATGAAACAGTGTATCTCAATGCATTTCTCGATGCCAGAAAGGCGGCGATGTCAAAAGAGGCGGCACGTTGGGATACGTCGCGCATAGACACGGAACAGAGAGTATTTTTGCAGCAGGGCAACCTGGATCTCAGCCTGCCCCTTCGCTGGCAGGTATCTGGCGACACATATACCATTTATGATGATAAAAAATGACAAAGAGGGCCTTTTTTCTGGCGACAGAAAAGCGCGGCAGAGATACAATAGCAGAAAAATCGGATGAATATACATATCAAAGCGAGGATACGCGTGTATATGTGTGCGCACTGCGACGAGCGTACGCGCACGCACAATCACACGCACACATACACTCAGGGCCCTCCAAGAACAGCAATATATTCCCGTGTAACAAAAGAGATATTCACCAAGAAAGATGTCTATCGGCGGCGGTGCCAGTAGTAGCAATGGTAGTAGCCGAACAACGACGGTGGCTATTCTGGGAGTCGTTGTTGTAGGGCTGATTGTCGCCAACGTTTTCCAGTACATTAGATCAGGCTCTTTGCAGCAATCAATTGACGAGTTGCAGTCGAAAAACAAGGAGTTGAGTGACAGCTTGCGCAATGCAAATA
The DNA here is from genome assembly GCA_035547955.1 of Nitrososphaera sp. GTDB lineage: Archaea > Thermoproteota > Nitrososphaeria > Nitrososphaerales > Nitrososphaeraceae > Nitrososphaera. Next base: position 4,343 of record DASZTR010000041.1, read on the forward strand.
GCAGTAATAACAGTACCACTACCACGATAGGTTCTCCGCCCATAGTAACAGGAACAATGCCGCCAACTATGCCATCATCATCATCGGCCAGCTCCCAACAAGGCAGCGGCAATCAGACCGATATTGTTGGCACAAGCCAATCCATAACAGCAGTCGCCGTCAAAGAAGTACCGGTATCTGACGGCTTTTTCCAGAGCATCAAGTATCAGGGAACTACAATGGACATAACAGTAGACATCAGAGACGGAGGCAGAGGTCTTGTACTGGTAAACACAGAGGTGCCAACAGGTGTAGACTTTCAAACGTCAGCCAAGACCGCCGTCAAAGTCGCACAGTCGATAACAGGGGCCGACCTCTCCAAAAAAGATATCATCTTTTCGATCAGCTCAAAAGGCAACAACAATTCTGGCGACCTGCAGGCGGCAGACGGCCCGAGTGCTGGAGGGGCAATGACTACCCTGCTCATCTCAGAGCTACAGGGAAAAGAGTTGAAACGGGATGTCGTAATGACGGGAACCATAAACCCGGACGGCACCATCGGCCCGGTCGGCGGTGTCCCGGAAAAGGCCCAGGCGGCAGGCCAGTACGGTGCCAAGCTCTTTTTAGTACCTCAAGGCCAGGCAGTCTATACGCAGCAGACTTGCCAGCAGAAAACCCAAGGGCCTATTGTATACCAAACGTGTCAATCGGAGCAAAAGCCCTTGTCGGAGTACACAGAGAAAAACTACAACATGAAAGTAGTCGAAGTCAGGGACGTAAAGGAAGCCTTGAGTTACTTCCAGTCGAAATAACACACATAGTGTATGTACGCGCGTTCCTTTATTTCTCTTGGTTTCCCTATCTTCCCTCTCTATCCTTTTTTCAGCATCATCTGCGCTGTATTTCGTATATTGCCTAATCCATTGCTTGTTTGCTCGCTCGATCTGTTTCGTTGTTGGCGTTTGCCGTGGCGCCATTTCAGACATCAAGGAATATAGAGAGAGAAAGGAAGAGGTGCCTCCGCATATAGGAAATAATAAAAACAATAACGAGGGATCCCTGTCTACAAAACACCGCAGCGATAAGGTGCCTATGCAGGGATCCCTTAGAATGCTGTGTCTCTCATGCCCGACGACGACGGGCTATCTGACTCTAGTGACTCGCTCACAAAAGAATTAGGGAACTGTGTTATCCAAATAGAACACATGTATATTATTTCATCATATATGTACAGACAACGTTTCGGCTCATTTTGAAAATCATCTTACACGTATACCAAAAACGCATCATATCGAGTCCTAATTGTTTTTGTTTTTTTCACATACATACATACAGAAATGCGCAACAACTAAACAAGGAAAGAAAAAAAAGGTAAAGGAAGAGTCGTGGGCAGTAGAATGATGAAGTGGATGGTTCTCAAATGTAGTACTTTTCTCTACAGGAGAGAAGATCCATCACTACTGCCGGAAGTTGACGATTGAGGTGACATGGATGGCGACATTGGGGCCTTACCACTCCAATTCATCATACCATGCTGGTGGCCAAAGGAGTGGCCGCGTGGGCATCCGTATCCTCCATGACCTCCAAACCCGCCGCCAAAGTGCATTGGCATGTCTGCAGAGGTGTACAGGACAGAGCCGTTTCCTGCATCCACTATGACCATTCGGCTTGTGCCGGCATCAAAATTGGCGACCTTGAATGAGTATACAAGGTAGCCTTGGACCACAGCAAGTCGCCCGTCTACCACAGTGCCGTTAGAGACTGCTCCCTGCGCTGTTGTAAGGGCGCTGCTAAATGGCACCTTAACATTGTCGCGCAAAAATGTCTTTGCAGCATCTCGCAGGTTTATAGAGCCTTTGAGCTGGGGCATCGCCCCGGGTGCCATTGCCTGTGGATTGCCGCTGCTAGTATTGTTATTGGATTGGGTGCTGTTGGTTCCAAGTTGCGCCAATGCAGGCTGCGTCATAAAGACTGCCGCAGTTGCCAAGATCGCTGCCAAGACGCCTGCCGTCACCATCATCGTATGCCTCTTTATTTTTCTTCCGCTGTTGCTGCTGGAGTTGTTTCCTTGTTCTTCCATAACCGCATCTGCATTTGTAATATCCAAAATTTTTTATTAATGATTGCGTACCATTAGCGAGTAACAAAGTTATCCTACTTGCTTGTCGCCATAGTACATACAGAAGCTATTCCTTGCATGTGGGACTGCAGAAGGAGAAAAAAAGAGATATTTCTCCTAGGCAGAGGGATGCAGCAGGTAAAATAATTGTAATTATTTTCGTCCATCGTCAAAGGGTCGGTTTTTCTCTGAAATCTGTGCCGTCGCGTCAGCATCGCCGCATATCATTATTTTATTCCAATAACCTCTTTATGGATACAGAAGCAAGCGCTACAAACGCCACGGTAGCAATAAGCAGTGCGGCAATATCAGTAGGCAAATTCGCATAATCGCCTGTTATGAGCATCGCCCGGATTGCATCCACAACATAACTCAGAGGATTTGCCAGAGATACGTACTGGAGCCACCCCGGCATGATGGCAATCGGATAGATGGCATTGCTTGCAAAGAAAAGGGGCATCGTTAGCGCCTGACCTATCCCCATCATCCTGTCGCGAGTCTTCATGTACGAGGCGAGCAGCATGGACAGGCTGGAAAAGCACATGGCAAAGAGTATCACTACGGCGAAAACCCCTGCCATGTCTAGCGGGTCAAGCCTTATCCCGACACCGATTATCAGGGCGAGCCCGAATATCATCACGGCCTGGAAAATTCCCCGCAAGCTAGCTGCAAGAGCCTTGCCCAGGATTATGGACGCCCGGGGCGATGGCGTGGACAGCAGCCTGGTAAAGATCCCCACGTCGCGCTCCCAGACAACCGTGATGCCGTAAAAAATTGCTATGAACAAGACCGACTGCGCCAAGATCCCCGGCGTGATGAACTGAATGTAGGAAAAGTCTTTGCTCAGCTGCAGCGCCCTGATGCCATTAAAAGTTGTCCCAAAAATCAGCAGCCACAGCGCAGGCTGCACCACTCTGGTCCACAGCTCAGTTGAATCGTGCCGTATCTTCCTTGCCTCCATTTCGGCAATGGTTATCGAACTGTAAAGGAACCTCCCGATGTTGATAGTGTTGCCGCTGTTATTCGACTTGATCATTTTGAGTGCCTCGCAAAATCGCGCCTTGTACTTCTAGAATGGCTGTTGCCTGCAAAGATGGTGCCATCTTGATCATTATCGCCATTGTTTTCGTCTGTAACGGCAGAAGGGGCAACAAGCCTCCGCTTGGCATACTTCATGAATACGTCGTCCAGCGTCGGCTTGCTTACTGAAATGGATTCTATCCTGATGCCGTTACTCCGCAAAGAATCCGTGATATGAGGTATGGCTTCTCCCCCGTCATTAACTAGAATCTGGACTTTTGATGGCCCGTGCCCGCCGTTGCCATCACCTCCTTCTGCAACATAGTCATCATCAACAACAACCGTGCCCAGACCTGCCAAGAACTTCTTCAGGTCTTCTTGCCGTGGCACCGGAGGGGCAAGGTTTACGTTCACCCTGTCTCCTCCCCCGACGGTCCTTTTGAGCTCTGCAGGGTTTCCCATAACCGCTATCTTGCCCGCGGACATGATTGCCACTCTGTCGCATAGAATATCTGCTTCTGCCATATCATGTGTCGTAATCAGGATTGTGGTGCCATAGTCGTGCCGCAACTGCTTGATGTTTTTCCATACCTGCCTCTTTGACGCCGGATCGAGTCCTATGCTGGGTTCGTCCAAGAGCAGGATCTTTGGCCTGTTGACGAGCGCCTGCGCTATCTCCAGCCTGCGCATCATGCCTCCGCTAAAGTGCTTGACCAGGTCGTTTTCCCTGTCCACGAGATCCATGTACTTCAGCGCGTCGCGTATCCTCTCGTCACGCTCTTGTTTGTCGCTCACGTACGAAAGCTTGGAAAATATTAGCAGGTTTTCATACGCAGTAAGATCGGCGTCAACGGATATACTTTGGGGCACGTATCCGAGCATGCCACGTACTGTCTGGGGCGATTTTGCGACATCAGTCCCGAAAACCTCCAGCCTGCCAGAAGTGGCCTTGGCAAGAGTGACAATCATTTTGATGGTAGTGGTTTTGCCGGCGCCGTTTGGACCGAGCAGGCCAAATATCTCTCCGCGCCTCACGGAGAAACTGACGCCATTTACCGCATAGAAGATGTTACTGTTGCCCCCGCGGCGATAAGCCTTGGTCAGGTTGCTCACTTTGATTGCGCTATCTTGCTCTTCTTCCTGCTGTTGTTCCTTTTGTTGCTGCTCCTTTCCCTGCATCTTGCTGGTGCAAGATGAGCCTTGTCAGGACACACATATCAATGGATTCCTTCGTACAGAGAGGACCAAAAAGGCTGCTGCATTTGCAAGCCAGAATATATGTACCTGCAACAATATTTTACGCAGGATTTTTTGATTGCGAAAAACTTGCTAGAGAATGTCATTCAGAGAGAGAAGAGGCAAGAAATCTCGCCGCCATGTCCTAGAGATAGCGTATGTGACAATAGTAGCAGTTGCTTGAAAGTCCTACCAGGAATTTGCCAGGTAACAGCAATATCTATAGAGTTTCCTCAAGTCTTAAAAACCATTAGGGAAGAAAATCCACAATGTCAAGTCTAACAGGAAATAGAAAATCGTTGATTCCCTACCTGTTGATTGCAGGATTTGCAATTGCATCTTTGGCAACGACAAGTCAGTTTGCGTCGGCGCAAACCACGGGTAACGGGACTTCAACACCGACAGGTAACGCGACGTCAGCTGGAGGTAATGCGACTGCAGCAGCAACGGGTAACGCGACTATGGCAACGGGTAACGCGACTGCAGCAATCGGCGGCAATTCAACGGCATCAGGTAACGCGACAGCAACGACGCCGTTTTATGAAAAAAATGCCACGCTTGTATTGACACCATCTTCCGTTAAGGCAGGTGATCAATTTACTGTCACAGGCTCTGGCTATAATAATAACCAAGAAGCAACGATGATGATAGATAACGATACTTTGGTCGCAACAGCAACCATAAAGACAGACGATAAGGGCGGATTTACTGCAACTGTAATTCTTCCTGCAGATATAACGGGTGGCAGCCACAAGGTAAGTGCAACAGATGCTACCGGCGTTAAGGCGACGACTACGCTTGATGTAACTCCATCAGCAACTACACCGTCAGGTAACGCTACAGCAACTACACCGTCAGGTAACGCTACAGCAACTACACCGTCAGG
>DASZTR010000042.1:0-16806 GCA_035547955.1 Nitrososphaera sp.
CGTAACATACGCCTTGAACACGACAAGAACGTCGTCTACCTTCTTGGGTCCGATCCCAACATCAGAGCAAATGCCAGAGGCCGTGATGTCCTTTGAGGTGACAAACGGATATCCGCCGTGGAACAGCGACAAGTACGTACCTTGCGTCCCCTCCACCAGCACCTTTTCACCGTTTTCAAGTGCATAGTTGACCGAATTGCTGACGTCCTCAACGAAAAGCGAAAGCTCTGGCACGTCGCGGGCAAGCCTTAATGTGCGGAGCGCCCTGTCGGCATTTGCCGGGCCCGTCCCTGTCCCTGTGGTTCCGATCTTGCCTTTCAGGTGGTCCTCGCTCTTGTCGCGGTCAATGTGAGACTGCTCGATTATGCCGCACTGGGCATCGACATAAGTCCTGTCATCTGCCTTGAACATTTCGATCTCTTTTAGCAAAACCTGTGGGTTTACAAGCACGCCTGCCCCGATGAGGAGCCGGGTTGACGGATTGAGTGCCGCGCTAGGGAGCATGCGCACCTTGTACTCCTTGCCTCCAAACGCAAATGTGTGGCCGGCGTTTGGGCCTACTCCTCCGCGTACCGCAATGACCGGGTTGTCCTTCTTAGCCAGGTACGCTACTATCTTGCCCTTCCCCTCGTCGCCAAAGAATCCGCCTACCGTCACAAGGCACGGCATATGTATGTGCGAGAGTTTTTGGCAGCCCCTCGTTATTTATTTCCACCTACATACACATATACGCGCGCATGTGTGTGTGTGCGCGCGTGCACATACGAATTAAATTGAGCCGCTTCAAGAGATTAGGCTGTTGAGCAACAGCGCAGGAGAGAAAGGCCAACAACAACAACAACAGCGGCAGCAGGATCTTGGCGGGGCCGCAGGGAACATCATCCAGATCCTTGCAAACCTCCCGGAATTCCTGCGCAAGCCCATGCTGCAAAAGAGGCTCTCTGAATTCTTTGATATGGCAGAGAGCGAAAGGCAGGAAATGATTGCCCTTGCGCTTGCCGCTGCGCCGACGATAGACCCACAAAAGCTGTCCGTGCTCGTCAAGACGTGGCTTGAAGTCATTTCAGGGTTTGACGCTGTAAAGCGCACCGCGATCTTTGACGTCTATTGCAGGCAGATAGTAAAACAACCAGAGTCGCTGCAGCGCCTCAACTTTCAGTCGCTCACAGACACGTTCCAGTCGCTTGGCGACAGAGAGCGCGAGATACTTGCAGACTCGCTCAAGGAAGTGCTCTTTGCCTTTCCAAAACGCGAAAAGGTGCTAGCGGCCATCCCTGACTATTCGAGAAAAGCACTCGGGCTTTAATCCCCGTGCGCCCTTTTACTAATGTGACGGCTGCTGCTCAGGCTTTTTCTCTATCTCGCCGATGCCTTTCTCAAGGCCAAAGAACGCCTTTTCGTACTTGCGCAGCGCCTTTCTATGTTCTGGAAGGGACATGTCAAGCCTTAGCTCGTTCATAACCATGATAGCATACGTAGTCCACTCTTTCCAGCATGCGTTGCATGAAGGGTACTTGTCAGCGGCCGGGTCTTCTGAGGGCGCGTCTATCGGTTTGCCGCATTTCAGGCAGGTCTTGCCGCTCATATCTCTCTTGTGAGAACCTTTTGCACCAGCCATTATTATACGTTAAAAATTATAAACTGTGCATCTATGCGGCGTGAACCCATTTCAATCATGGCGATAGAATTTTTCTGATAATAGGGATGCTGTGTCTTGTGTGCCCATGCCTCTGCAGCTGGTGCCTGATTGTTAAACTTCCCGTAAACTAGTTTTGGTACAAGTAGATTAAAGGTATGGTAACTAAGTTACGTGTCTTTGGTGGACAACCGTTAAAATAATTCGTTGCAAAGCCTATGCATGTCAGGAGCAAATCTTCGGAGCAAAAAGATGGTGATGGTAATATTGGTCGCCATTATTGCCGCCGGCGCAGTGTCTGCCGTTTTGGTGGCATTGTCATCGGTGGCACAGGCAAACGCTCAGCAGCAGAAAATGACAATGATGATGACGATGGGATGGGGCGAGGAGGCGGCGGGCCAAGGAATCCCCGAAATAAAAGGCTCTGTCAGCGTCGCAAACAAAACGGTGGACTTTATTGGTGAAAACGTCAAGGTGCAGTTTGCCACGGCCGCAGAGGCCGCACAGAGTCATGTGATAGCCGGAACCGTGCTTGGAGGGAATCTGGGCGTGGTGCAGGGATACCTTGTATACACGTTCTTTGTGGCAGATATCGCAAACCACGCAGGACAGACGGTCATAGTCGACGCGGGAAACGGCCAAGTGCTTTACACCTCCTCGAGCCATACATTAGGCTCCTCTTGGCCGATGATGTCCGGTCAATGGAGCGGGCACAGTGGGTATGGCGTAGGAGGAGGAAGCGGCGGATGGTGGTGGGACGGGCCTTGGAAAGATCATGGATTTGGCTGGGGGGCCTGGCACTAATCATTCCTCCCACCACCTTCTCTCTCCCTCCCTCCCTCCCCACAATCTCTATTTTTCATTAAAGGAATCTGAGGAGGCTCTGTAAAAAAAATTGCCAGAACAACCCGGCGGCAATAATGCCGTCGCAGAATCAGCAGAGGGAGTATGCGTGCGTAAATATGGGATAATCGGCTTGGCCGTTCACCTGATAGGATTTGCGCTTGGCTTTGTAGGCGAAGGTCTGATACTAATGGGGACCATCAGCATAGAATCCGGAGCCGCGGCGCTCGAACCTGTCGGAGACCTGTTGTACGGTCTTGGCCTCGTAACCGTGGTTGCAGTCGCTGCGAAGGCAAACGTACCGATGAAATACCTGCTCATATCAGGGACGGCAATCGGCATTGGCCTCTTTTGCAAATCCGCGGTCCATGAAATTCACATTGCTTCCGGCATGGGGTTTGGGCTTGAGCACCTTCGCCATATCGGAATAGGCGCCATTCTGATAACTCTCTCAGTTGTGGCACTTGCAGTGCTGGCCCTGCGCTACAACGGGTCAAGAGAACATCAGAAAAAAAAGGAGAATAGAGGAGGAGGGTGGCGTGACACGCTAAAATGAACCAAAAACGAGACGACAACGGGCCTGAAAACCATGGCGGGCCAGATTGCGAATTATGCGCGGAAAATATCCCGCTACCTCTACTAGTTGACAGATGACTATTGCATATGGGGAGTGCTGACAAAAAAAGGCGCACCTACGCGCGCCTCAATGTCGTTTCAGTCTGTATGGGGATTTCTATAAATAACGTTACGGTTATATAACCAAGAGGTCATATTCAATGCATGGATATGTTTTCTGCTGTGGCCGACCCGACACGAAGGGCCATGCTGGATCTGCTTGTCGAACGCGAGCGGACGGTGAGCGATCTTGCCAAAGCATTTCCAACGATTAGCCAGCCCGCCGTGTCAAAACACCTGAGGGTACTCAGAAACGCGGGTCTTGTCAGCGTACGGGCCCACGCCCAGCAGCGAATCTATAGACTCCAGCCAAAAGCTCTGGCAGAACTTGACGCATGGATAGCCAAATACAAGGTCTTTTGGTCTGGGCACCTTGACGCGCTGGAGCAGTATCTATCCAAAAAGGAAAAAGAAGAATAAGAGTGAGAGAAAAAAATGAATGCAAAATCAAATGATTTGAGCGACGACAACCGGAACGGGACGGTGACAATCGAAGGCGAGCATGCAACACTTCGGTTCGAGAGGCGGCTTGCCCATTCCAGGGAAGCAGTCTGGAAGGCCATTACGGACCCAAAAGAACTGGCCGTTTGGTTCAACACGAAGGCAATAATCGACGCGCGCAATGGGGGCATGATAGACTTTGTCAACGCGCCATCGGGGTTCCATACGACGGGGCGCATCCTAGTCTGGGATCCGCCACGCGCTTTTGAGCATGAGTGGCACATAGCTTCCCATCCGCCTGAACTGCCAAAAGGTGAACCAGATGCCGTTATTCGCTGGGAGCTCGTGCGGGAGGGAGACTCTAATACCATCCTCATTGTGACCTTTAGCCGGCTGACCAAACCGACCGCACTTGGCTTTGCCCCTGGAATGCACGCTTTTCTGGATCGCCTTGCCGCCAGCCTTAACCAAGAGGCGCTGCCAAACTGGATGGAAAGGTACGATGCTGTCAAAGGGTCTTATCCCAGCTGGCAGCGTTGAATTCTTTTTTTTCAAAAGTTCGATTGACCGCTAAATGTCAGAATTAAAATGCGGCAGAGCGCATTTTTTACGAGTCCGCCAAACCTGTATGTCTGTTTGTATGACAGAAGATATATTGTCTTGGCCAACCAACCTACCTTCCCTCCCTCCCCTCTCTATACCTCTCATCTTTTGTAGCGTAATAAAAAAACAAAGTATATGTCTGGTAGATTAAAAGAGCGGCTTTTTCATGTTCGAACCGCAGCTGGAACATCTCATACCCTTGACCTCTGCGCCGCAGGCCAGGCAGACGTACTTTAGCTTTACACCCTCACCCATGTGGCCCCTCCCCGCCGTGTCGCTTCCAAAGCCAAATGAGCCTAGCGCCTTTGCCTGGCGGTACCGTATGTAAAAGATTGCTGCCACAAGTATTGCAACGTTTGCAGCCATACCTATCAGGAAGCCGAAAAAATAGGTCAAGACAAGCCCTATCCCTAAACTTGCCGCCAGGAACATTATCTGGCGCTTTAGCACGGGTCTTAGGCTGCCGTCCATGTATGGTATCCTCTTTCTCACCTATAGCTTGCAACTCATCGCTTAAGAAGGTTTTTCCAGATCGGGCTTGATTTTTTCCTAAAGTTATTATAGTTTTGCAATGCAAGTACTACCTGACATGAAAGTGCGCTGCCCCGACTGCAAGGCAATCGCCGAACTGGCAGACGACTTTACGTATGTCAAGTGCACCCAATGTGAGTTTGACATGACGTACGGCGAGTACGTAAGGTACATCGCGTACAAGGACGCCCGCTATCGCGACATCCTGAGCGACTACAAAAAGTAAATAACTCTGCATGCAGACCACATATACCGTCGTCGGGCCGTTTGGTGGATAATATTGTTGTCGAGCTTGCGATAAATCTTGTCGGCCTGGCTATTTCTGCCATGATAGGTCGGTTCGCGTACAGCGGCTATGCGACCATAGGCAGCCCAAACCTCCTGCGCCTCACCCTTGCATTCATCTCCATTGCTGCCGGCTTTGTCCTCATCCTGCTCCACCTTTTTGTCCCGCCCGGCGATTATGCCCAGGCCGTAGAAACTGCCGGCCTTGCCGCGCAGGCAGTGGGCTATTTCTTCATCGCCATGTCTCACGGCTTGAAATCTTCTTTTGACTTTGCCCCGAGAGGGAGGAGCACGACTTCTGCACTTGCCATGATACCACTAGCTGCTACCCCATTCCTGATACCTGGAAATTCAATAGAACATCTTGTCAGGTCAATTTCTTTTATTCTATTAGTATATGTGTCAATCGAAACATTAGCATCGTACATGCAGAACACTAGGACCAACACTCTCATGATTGGTTCCGGCCTGGGGACGCTTGCCGTAGCGGAGCTATTGGCGTGGTACGATTTCATATTTCCGGGTAACTTCAACTATCCTGCAATGATCACCAAGGTGGCCGGCTTTGGCCTCATGTTCATACCGTTCTCGAAATTCGGCCTGACAAGTGGCCTTGGGAGGTTACAAAAAGAAGATGCCGAGTAACAATAGAACCCACATCAGCATCATAGCGGACATACTGGATACGGCAAGGCAGTACAGCTATGAGGGCTATGACAACGGCGCGCCCGTCACCCACCTCATCCGCAAGGCAAACGTTCCTCACCGGCGCCTCTCATCCATCGTTTCAGATCTGAAAGCGCACGGTCTCCTTCACGAGGCATCCGACTCAAAGTACCGCATCAGCGAAAAAGGCATGGAATTCCTGACGTCATACAATCAGTTCAAGGGCTTTGCCGAGAACTTTGGGCTCAAGATATAATGACAGACAGAGAAAGAAAATGGTACTTGGTAAGTTATTGCTACCATGTTTAAATCTCCATAATGGCATAATATACCTTAATGGCAACTGGTGTTGCAGACGCGCTAGAGCGGGTGAAAAGCGAGCTCCTCTCATGGCCGGGCGTGGCATTAAAGTCGCACAGGTTTGGCGGGATTGAATTTGACCTGAACGGCCGGGAGATGGGCCACATGCACGGTTCTAGCTGGGCCGATCTGCCGTTTCCAATGGACGTGAGAAAAGAGCTTGTCGAAAAGGGAAAGGCATCCCCTCACCACATCCTGCCGCAGTCCGGTTGGGTGACGTTTCACATACGCAACGACGAGGATGTGGTGACGCTCATCGGGCTGTTTCGGATGCAATACGAAAGGCTAGGCAATGTTAATATCATCAACGATAACAACCGCAAGAAAAGCAATAAAAATCCTGGGGACTATTCGTCCCCTTCGTCTGAAGATTCATCATCATCGGATTCGTCTTCAAAGTCATCTTCAAAGTCATCTTCAAAGTCGTCGTCTTTTGACATATGCCACCAATAGCCGCTAGAGGATTGTTATAAGGGTTGCTTTACCTGGTACAGGCTGCAGCTATTGCACTGCATTTCTTGAATGTACTTAAAGGAACATATATCGCAACAACACGGCTGGCAGCACCAGTTGACGCCAAAAAAGAGCCCGGCATCGTACCTGCTTGACAGGAACCTTCGCACTTGCCACCGGAAACGGCTACCTATTTTTGTTGTCGTAATATTTTGATGCGAGAGGCAGATCGCTTGAAATTTCAAAATTAGTTCCACAATACCACCAATTTGCGATCCTGCCTCAGATAGGGTTGTCAAACGTGATATGATTTGAATTCCCTTGATAATTTCTAGCGGCGAGATTGTGCAGGAGCTTTGACGCATAAAAAATATAATTATATACTATCGCTATAGTCTTGCAGAGATGTCTGGATGATCGACGACTAGCGTTTTGCCCTATCATCTATCTGGAATTCATCAGAGACTTTTGTTCGAGCTAGGACAAATTCTCTCATGCTAACACCTTTGATGACACTGATACTATATGTATTGTCCTTGCGTCAGTATAGATCTCTGTATCGGATAAAAGGATGGCTTAACTTTGTTCTTGGAACAATAACACATTCTGTCTTACGAGCCACTCCTACCTTAAATTTCTAAAATGAAATTATTGCGTCCAAATGTTTCCCAATTGCTTAATACGAGAATTGCGACAATCTCATAATGACTACAACGACAACCATATTCGCGAACAAAAAAATAATGACGTTCGCGCTGCTGGCTTTGGGCGTCGCAATGGTAGGATCGGTAATAGCAGCGCCGACTGCTGCTTTTGCTGCTGGCGGCGGCCACTATGACCACCATGATGACGGACATCATCATCATCACGACCATGACCATGACCATGATCACCACGACCATGACAACGATTGTCATCACCACGGACACCATGACCACAACGATGATAACAGGTGGTAAGACGAAAGCAGGACATGAGGTCATGTGCAGTGATAATTCTTGATAATTGTCACTGCGCTCATCCTTTTTCAAACTGTAAAATCAGCATTCATCAAAATAGTTCCTTTTGATCCTCTGCCGACAATTAGGCAGATAAAACAAAACTACATTGAATCTTGTTTCAAGGTTTTATAGATAGGTAGTCATTAGCGGCCAGAGAACTGATGATGCCTTTCTTTTCATTTTGTCGCCATTATGACGCAGCTGCACACCCCTATCTCGCAGCGCCTTATCTCCTTCCCGTCCGTCCGGGTGAGCACGTAGCCATGCCGCTCAAGGGGATGGAGGCACTTTTCGCATATGGGGCCGTACATCGCTACGTATGGTTTCACAAAGCCATCCATAAGCATTCCAGTCAGCTTTTTATATTCAGGTAGGGTTTCTGCAAAGTAGTTATGGGCCGAGTCGAAAAAGGAGTCCCTTGCAGCGTCAGCGGCTGCGAAAACAAGGCGGAACGTTCTCTGAGTGGAACCAAGGCCGCGATGGCCCCGGACATGGGCCTCAGCAGTTCAAAGCATGCCTACCTGTGCCATGAGCATTACAAGGAATGGAAAAAGGCCACCAAGGAAGACAGGGAAAACGAGAGGGCCAGATGGGGTTAAGGGCTAATAAAATAATAGCAATAATACACACTATAAATTAGCATAAATCCGTGATCAAAGGATGATATATGCGCCTACTGCAACTTCATTCTGATTTTATCGAGTACGAACCCATCGAGAAGGAGATCAAAAGTGCCGAGGATATCCCTTCAAAGGCCAAGGTGAGATTCGATGACCTCGTAGTCGCGTTTATCGCAGTAGAAACCGGTGACGACGAGAGCACCGCCAAGGCGGCTGCAGGCGAAATAAAAAAATACATAGACACAGTCAAAGCGTCAAGGCTCCTCGTCTATCCGTACGCCCACCTAAGCTCCGACCTGGCTGCTCCGGACGCCGCGGCAGGAATAATCCGCAAAGTGGAGAGCATTGCAAGAGAATTATCAATCCCCGAAGTGCACAGGTCGCCCTTTGGCTGGACAAAGTCGTTTAACATCAAGGTCAAAGGCCACCCGCTGGCAGAAAGCGCCAAGGCGATCTCAGGACAGGCGGGAGGCACTGAAGATATCGCTACTCCTCATCTGCACGAGCATGAACATGAGCACGACGAGGGCAAAGAGTCGGTGGCTCTAAAGAACGAGGACAAGCTGAAGTCGTCCTGGTATATACTGCAGCCGGGTGGCATGCTGACCCCCGTAAGCGAGTACAAGTTCAAAAAGCCGGATGCGAACCTCCAGACGCTTGCTAACTATGAGATCTCGAAAAACCGTGCGGTGAACCAGCAGCCCGAGCACGTGCGCCTGATGAAAAAGATGGCGATAGCCGATTACGAGCCGGCGTCAGACGCTGGCAACATGCGCTTTTACCCCAAGGGCCGCCTGATGAAGTCTCTCATCGAGCAGTATGTGACCCGCCGGGTGATGGAATACGGCGGCATCGAGGTAGAGACACCGATAATGTACGACACAAAGCACCCGTCTATGGAGAGCTACTTCAACCGCTTCCCTGCGAGACAGTACAATATCCAGTCTGACAACAAGCAGCTGTTCCTGCGGTTTGCCGCGTGTTTTGGGCAGTTTCTGATAGCAAAGGATATGAATGTGTCGTACAAGCACATGCCTTTCAAGCTCTATGAACTGACGCGCTACTCGTTTAGGCGCGAAAAATCCGGCGAGCTGGTGGGCTTGCGCCGACTGCGCGCCTTTACAATGCCTGACTGCCACGCGTTCTGCAAGGATCTTGCGCAGGCAAAGGAAGAATTCCGCAAGCGGTTTGAGCTTTCGATAAGCGTTCTCAACGCGTTTGGCCTCCAGAATGAGGACGTCGAGATGGCCATCAGGTTCACGGAGGACTTTTGGAACGAGAACAAGGATTTCATCACTGAACTGATAAACAAGTTTGGCAGGCCGGTGCTTGCAGAGGTGTGGAAGGAGCGCTTTTTCTATTTCACCCTGAAATGGGAGTTCAACTACATCGACGGCCTGGGCAAGGCGTCTGCGCTTTCCACCGACCAGATTGACGTCGAAAACGGCAAGCGCTACGGCATCGAATACGTCGACGAAGACGGCACGAAAAAGAACCCGATAATACTGCACAACTCGCCTTCGGGCGCAGTCGAGCGCGTGATGTACGCCTTGATGGAAAAGGCGGCCAAGGTGTCAAAGACGGGCGGCGTTCCGTCGTTCCCCCTGTGGCTTGCGCATACGCAGGTGCGCATCATCTCTGTGGCAAAAGAGCACCTGCCGTTCTGCGACAGCCTGCTTGAGCAGCTTACTGCAAGCCAGATCCGCGCCGACGTTGATGACAGGGACGAATCGGTCGGCAAAAAAATCCGCGAGTCAGAGACAGAGTGGATACGCTATGCCGTCGTCGTCGGCGACAAGGAAGTGGCTTCTGGCAAGCTGGTGGTTCGCGACAGAAACGAGGGCAAGCAGCGCGAGATGACCGTGCAGGAACTGATAGACGAGATAAAGGCGCAGACAAAGGACAAGCCCTATCTCCCACTAAACCTGCCAAGGCACGTTTCGACTAGGCCACAGATCATGGCCTAGCGACAGCCCCTCTGCAGCCAAACACAAAGACGGCCTCTGCTCCTTTGCAACATAGACTCTGCCTGTATTTTGGTCGACAGCAACTCCCGTCGGGTCGTCACAGTCCAGCGCTCTCTCTATATATCCGGTCAATTACTTTTATTGCCTCATTAGTAGAGCCGTCGACTATGGACACCGACCTTTGTAGGCAATTGGTGACATATACAACGTCGTTCTTTTGGCCTATTGATATGCGAGGAACACGAAAATAGGCGTGTGATGATCACATTGCGTACTTGCGCGCCAGTATGCGCAATAGTGTCTGTGTGGCAAGCGCACCCTCGCGGTAATCGTCGTTTTTCACGCCGACCTCTACCATGTCCATCCCCACCAGCTTGGCCGACGGGTGTATTGCCTTTATTAGGCGCAGTACTTGGAAAGGGTCAAGGCCGTACGGCTCGGGTGTTCCCGTGCATGGCACGTACGGCAGATCATAGGCGTCGATATCAAACGAGATGTAGATGTTCCTGCCATCCGTCTTTTTGGCAAGGAAATCTGCGACTTTATCAAGGCTGTCGTGCACCTGCCATGCGTCAAATGTTGTAACGCCGCCCTTGATGGCATTCTCGTTCTCTTCACTGTCGGTCTGGCGGATGCCTATTTGCACTAGGTCTTTGCCGGGTATGTACTCTAGCAGATGGTAGAACGGAGTCGTGTGGCAGAACTTCATGCCTTCGTACTCGGCTTTCATGTCGCGGTGGGCGTCGAAATGGATGACAAACGGCTTTTCAGCAGCTAGTGCCTTTATCTGGTAATATGAAAGCGTGTGCTCGCCTCCGAGCAGCACCGGGATCTTGTTATTTTCCCGCAGAGTCGACACCACATGTGGAATGGTCCTGTCAAGGTACGCAAGAACCGTTTTTGCCGTGTTCTTACCCTTTGGCGGCATTTTCAGGTCGCCAAGGTCAAATATCGAATTCAACTCGTAAATGTCGGCATTTTCGTCCAGCACAAAAGTCTCTATCTGCCGAGCCGACGTCATCCTGATTGCTTCCGGCCCCCTCGCCGTGCCCTTGCCAAACGACGTTGTCGCGTCAAGAGGGACTCCATAGACTGCGATCCTTGCTTCCTGGAACGAGATCCTGACAGGAGTGTCGGCAAAGCTATAACCTGCCTTTGTCTTTTCCGGCACGACAAACAGGTCGAAAAAGCCCTTGTCCATTCTCTATACTACACGCATCTTTCTCTCAAAAAATGTGGATAATAAACCTACTACTGCTACTATTGTTATTATTATAATTAATTAAATTTCAGGGCCTATTTGCTCCAAAAGAGCTCGTCAAGGCTCTGCTGCCGCGGCTTGCCCAGCATCGACTTGAAGTCAAAGCTGAGCGCGCCGAGCACCTGATCAAACGTCGATTCCATAGTCTCCAAGTACTTCTCGACGTCTATCTCTTCTGGCTTGGCAAGCTCGACCGGCTTGACTCCGTCACCGTTCTTTGTCTTGACGTACGAGATGATGTCGCCGGCCTTGATCTCTTTACCCTTGTCGGCGAGCAGTTTTGCGGCCTTGATGTGCTGCGGCAGGCCCTTGTACGTCTCTACTTGCGACGCCTTGCCGTCTGCCATCATCGTCTTGACCGAGTTTACCTTCTTGCCGTAGCTGGCAAGCGACTTGTTGATCATTACGTTGAAGCTCAGGTCCTGCATTGGGATCTTGTGCGATTCAAGGTTCTTGGCGTCGCGCTGTATGATGTTTTTGATGCTCTCCTTTGCGCTCTCAAAATCTTTCAAAGAGTTTACTTTGCCCAGTATTGCGAGGATCTCGTAAAATGCGCTGCGTATGAAGGGAGGCGTGTGCGACTTTTTGCCCGTCAGCCCCTTGACGTCAACCGTGCCGTCCTGCAGGACGCCGAGGTAGTTCTTTTTCAGGTCGCTAAAGACGACGTAGCGGTACTGTTTGTCTATCTCGAGGTCGACTCCAAGCTGGTCCTTGGCCCATGCGACCACTTTGCTTATTGCCTGCTGCGACGGCTCTTTGAGAAACAAACTATCAGTATCACCATACACCACCTCGATCCCAAGCTCCTTGCACTTGTTTATGGTGGCGTTGATCGTGTTCCTGCCGATTGCGGCAGTCGCGTCTGCCACCGGCAGGCAGTATAGGGGGAATATCTCGGCGCCCATGACGCCGTAAGAAGCGTTTAGAATTACCTTGATAGCCTGGCTTACCACGTTGTAGAGCTGGCGTTCTTGCGGCGGGAGCGTCTTGTCCTTTGACAAGTGCTTGTAATAGTTGACGCGCAGGTCTCTGAGCGACCCTATGAGAAGGGATGAGAGTCCTTTTCTCTGCTGGCATACCCAGTGGGTCGTCCCCTCTATCTTGCCTGTTTCTCTGCAGCTCGGGTGCACGCAGTTTATAGTCTCGTACGAGAGGTTGTGCACCTTTATTATGCTCGGGTACAGCGAAGCAAAGTCGAGCACGACTACGTTAAAGTGGATGCCCGGAGTAGGCTCCACCACCTCTCCGCCGCGGTATTTTTTCTCCTTGATCACCGCCGCGGTGGACGCTGTGCCCTTCTCGTGCAGCTCGTCCGTCCGGGGTATCAGCTCGTTTCTCTGCCTATGCTCGTAATACAATATCCCCCTGATCCACTGGTTGACCCCAAAGCGGGCAATGTCGTCGACTGACAGGCGTCCTATCCTTGCGATGACGACTAGGAGCTTCATAAGCAGGTTGTCGCCAAAGCTGGTGAGCCGGAACGTCAGGTCCGCGTCTTTCATGCAGTATTCTGCCAAGGTCTGCATTGGGAGTTCGCCTATGTCGCCTTCGTATTCCAGCTTGCTGTCTTCTAGGAGCGCCTCGCATATGGCGTTGAGCGTGAACTCGGTGTACTTCCTGCTAAAGGCGTAGATCTGGACCGAGCGGTTCTGAAACGTGCGGAAGAGGTCTATGTGGATGCCGTGACGTATTCCCACCGGCTCGGCCTGCATGCCGTGCTTGATGAATGACTCTTTTTTGACGACTATTGGCACCGCGTCTTTTGGAATGGCCTTGCCGTCGCTGCTGATGCGCGCGTCCTGCGAGCGCGCATACAGATACGGCAGGTCAAAGTCGTCGCCGTTGAACGTTATGATTATGGGATATGAGTTGATTGTTGCAAAGGCTTTTTCTAGGAGCTCTTTTTCGCTCATGCACACCTCTGCCTCCTTGACAAGCGGCTTGCCGTTGTCGACCATGTTCTCGCCGAGCACCAAGACTTTTCTAAGGCCGTCGCTTCCGGCAAAGCCCACCGCCGTGACGCGCCTGTCATGGTCGCGAGGTGTCGGCATCCTGCCCTCCTCCGACTCGACTTCGATGTCTACTGCGACCCTCTTGAGCTCCGGGATCGGTTGGTTGAGCAGGTTTGCCCATGTCGTCACGTACTGCCTGTATTCTTTGCCACCCTCTCCTTCCTCCTTTATCTTGTCCCACAGCAGGCCCTTGAGCTCTGCCTCGACCTTGTCGGAAATCTTGTACATGTGCCTCTCTATCTTGTCGTTGTGCCTGACGTAATAGATCCCCGCTATCAGACCACGGTCGTACAGGTAGTTTTCGTGGTACTTGATGTCTGCCTCCCAGCAGCGCACTTTTTCGCGCAGGCTGTTGTCGGTGCCGCCTATGGAAAGGGGATCCGGCGCAGTTATCTTTAGCACGTCGATCTCCTGGTCGGCAATTACGTCTTTTTTCTTCATGCGCTCGACCTTGTATTTGGTCTCCCTTGCCGCTATCTGGTCCACCGCGTCGGCGTACTGGATCTTGCTGTAAGCGTACGGCACGTGGCCTGTCCTGTCGCGCCAGTGGTAAATGACGTTGTCACGTGGGTCGTAGAATTTTAAATAGACCTTTCTCTCCTCGCCAGAATAGACTGCGGAAAGGAGAAGGGCCGGCCTGTCCTCTGGGAGCTCTGGCAAGTCGTCAAAGCGCTTTCTCCTCTCATGCAATGCAGAAATAGAGGATTCTTGTTGCTGCTGTTGCGCCAATATTCTTTCCAACTAAATTCGCAACGCATAACATATTAAACGTTTTACGGCCGCATCGAACCGCTCTGCTGTCGCAGCCGCAGCAGCAGGAATATGAGTAAGAAAATAATAATAATATAGTCAAAAGCGCATATGGTATCTCGCGCTTGTACTCCGTGGCCGTTATAGGGGGCGGGATCCTTGGCACTTCAATCGCGTATTTCCTCTCCGGCCATGCAAGGGATCCGGGTTCTGTAGTCCTGATTGAGCAGGAGCCTGACATAGCCTTGCACACCAGCAGCCGCAACACAGGCAAGGTACACGCGCCCTTTCTCTATGACCCGGCAAAGAAAAAGCTGTTTGCCAAGGCCGCCTCGCTTGGGTTTGAAATGTGGGAAAAATTCGCTCGCGCTAGGGGCCTGCCGTTTGAGCGCGACGGCGTGCTTGAAGTGGCGACTGATGACCGGGGCATAGACCGCCTGCACAGGTACATGTCGTGGGGCGAGGCAAACGGCCTTGCCAAGGACGACCTAGTTTTCCTCGACAGGGCCGGCGCAAAAGAAATGGAGCCTAATGTGCACTGCACGGCAGCCATATACTGCGGCAGAGACGGCTCTGTCGACTATGGCGAGTTTTCGCGTGCCCTTTTGCAAGACCTCCGGTCGTTTGGGTGCTCCATATTGCTTGGCAACCGCGTCATGCAGATAAAACAAGACAAAGGTGGGACGTACGCCATATCGACCGGCCCGGGCCGCACAGTAGAGGCAGAGTTTGTCATAAACGCCGCAGGCGGCAACGCTGTCGACATTGCCCACTCGATGGGAGTCGCACGGGAATATACGGACCTGCACTTTCGGGGCGAATACTGGCGGGCGCCGGCGCAGTACCGTGACCTGACTAGGTTGTCGGTGTATTCAGTCCCGCGGCATCCCGAGTACCCGTTCTTGGACCCGCACTGGATAGTGAGGGCAGATGGCAGGCGCGAGGTTGGGCCAAACGCCGTGCCCGTCTTTGGACCTTATGCCTATTCCCTTGGCAGGAACATAGCAGACATGCTCCCCAAGATGATAGAATCATCGTCTGCGGCCGGCGCGCGCAAGGTGTTCTTTGACAGGCAGTTCCTGTCGCTTGCGAGTACCGAGCTGAAAAGCTCGCTTTCCAAGACGGCCATGATAAACAGGGTCAGAGAGTTTTTGCCGGCGCTCAAGCCTTCTGCCTTTACCGAGCGAGGCACGGCAGGCATACGCTCGTCTGTCATAGATAGGGAAGGCAAATTCGTCCCCGATACGCTCATCCTAAAGCGCAACTCGTCCATCCACATTTTGAACTACAACTCGCCCGGCGCCACTGGCGCACTTCCAGTGGCCGCAAAGGTGGCGGCGGAGCTGATGGAAGCCGGAGTCATTGCCACGGCGGCAGCAAAAGGAAGAGAGGGAATGGCAAGGACGATGTGGGACGCTACGGAAATAGCAAGCAAGATGATGATGACGATGTTATAACCTAACCTGATCACATTTTTTATTAACAGGGAGTTCCATCGTTACCCGTCGCTACATATATTGTTCAACGACATACTGCTGGACGCCATAAGGAACAGGGAGGCCAAGCTTGCTGGCATAAAGGATGTCAACTATGACAGGATAATGGCACAGGCCAAATCGCAGTGGGCCGACTATGAGCCAAGGCCGGCAAAGTGCAAGTCTGCTGGCATCGACAGCAGCTGGAACAAGCGGGGCTTTCAGGGTCTGGACCTGTACGCCATAGCCGCGGTGGCAGTCACAAGTGCAAACGGGCTGGTGGCAAGAGAGTGGGAAAGCAGCATAACCGGCGTGGCGAGGGCGGAAAATCTCGATGTCCGGGCTATGGCGATGGAGGCAAGGATGGCGCAGCAGGCTGTCAAGGATCCGACGGTAGACATTACATGCGTCGACGGCTCAATAGTGGCGAGGGCGCGGGGGAGCCTTGACGCGGGGAGCGTCCTGAGACAGTACGGTGAGTCTGTCTTTATCGCAAAGACGTCAAACAGCAGGCTGCAGTTTGAGGACCTTGATTCAAAGGCCGGCGACATCTATTACTATGGGCACCTTGGCAGGAAGGCAGGTTTTAGCATTCCCCGCAGGGCGCGTTTTTCAGCAGGCGACATGTACGAGGTCTACGCCCGGCTCAAGGACCATACTCCCGTGGTGAGGATAGAGATAGACCGCGCAAGCTGGGGGACGGGCATCGATGAAGTCAAGTTGATGCTCGACATGCTGAGCTACCATTCCGTAGCAGGATACCCGTACTGCCTGAAACTTGCGCACAAGACCTGCAAGATAAGCAATGAAGATATAGACAGGCTTGCAAGCATCTACAGTCTGCAGAACGAGCAGGGAGCGAGGGACGCGCTGAATGAGTGAAGGGGAGAACAAGAAAGAGCTAGGAATAATTGTGGGCGTGGCAAAGCCGGACAATGTCCGGTTCGAGTCAAGGCGCCCGGTCAGCGTCGGTGAGTATGTGGTGATGCATAACTGCGGCGAAAAGATACTTGCTCTCGTGGAGCGCTCGTTTGTAAAGAGCGACGCCCTTGGCGACGGCATCCGAAACTATGACGAGGCTTCAGAGAGCCTCCAGGTGGCGGCTGAGAACAAGCGCGACAAGAGTTACAAGGCCGACGCAAGGATAATTGGCTACCTTGAAAAATTGCGCAAGTGCAAGGCAGTCATGCCTGCCCTGCCACCAGAGCCGGGCACGTTGATATATGA
>DASZTR010000043.1:0-30126 GCA_035547955.1 Nitrososphaera sp.
CTTCAACAGTGGTTCAAGGAAGCAGTCTTGGACAAAGAAGAGAATCTCGAAAAGCTCGCGCTGGAGCCACGTGCGTTCAGTTCCTTATTTATGGTCCTGCGTAACGGCGATGATCGGTATAGTGAGGGTATAGCCGTCACTACTTTCTGGGTGTATATTCAGACTGAAGCTATCAAGAGATGGGCTGTAACGCGTACAACCGCGAGGGATTACGCCCGTATTGTAATAGATAGGTACCAGGACGAACTAGGACCAGCCGTTCTACAAATTCGTAAGGAAAATGGCCTAGGGCCACAACATGGCTTTCTTTGACGGGTGAGTAAATATCTCACCATTTACAGTCTTTAGTCAATAGCTAACATTTAATGGAATATCTTTATCTTATGGGAGAATATCCGAATCCCGTTTGACGCTAACTGAACAAGAGGTGCGAGAATATGAAAGCCGCATAGCCGTGATGGGAGATATGTTTCTGAATTTTGAAAGTCAATTCCTTGAATTCGATTCCGTTATCCAATACAAATACAATTTCGAGCATCTGGACAAGATCCGTTCGCTCCGTCTTTACTCCCTTCTACAAGGTATCAATTCCTCAGTAGAAGCTGCTTGCAAGTTAATGATGGAAATTTATGAGAAAGACACTGGCAAACAACTTAGAAAGGACAAAGAACATTTTTTCGTTGCTCTGAATCGAAGCGGAATGCTTTCACGCCAGGCCGTAGCTTTGGTAGAACATCCTACGGTTCTACATCCTTTTAGCTTGGATGGAGCAGACGTGCCCGTCTGGTGGACTGCCTATAACAAGACTAAACACGACCTGCTATTAGGAATTGAAAGATCCACCTTGGCTAACATCATAAATGCACTCGGAGGTCTTCTTTGCCTTCTTCAAATCACAAGCCCTTTGTTGATGAATAAGGAAATTGAACAAATTTTTGATGAAAAGAACTGGCGAGACAATTCTATGGAATTCATTAGTGATTATGAAAGGCTGAAGTATAGCTCTGCAACATCGGCGCCGATACACCTATCAAATAAGCCGTTTCTGAATTCACAACAGGACAAATACCGATCTGGCTGCTTCTATTATTTGTTGGAATACCGACCAAAACACTGGAGTCTGAGATAGCTCCGTGCTGAAAAATAACAAAATTATGAAGGGAAGAATATTAACCACCTTCTCTCATATGGAAATATGGCGAGGGAATCTAAGAAGAACCCTCGGGCAAGCGTAGAGGGTTCGAGTCCCACCCTCAGCGCTTTTCCCGTATGCCTCAACGCGGTTGAGCCGCTTGGAGAAAACTGCCAATCGCAAGACTGGAAGACAAACAATTCTTGAAGCCCTTTCACGCAACATGTGCTGCAATATGAAATTGGGGGATTGCATCTGCACCGCCTATCCTATTGCACCGGGCGCAGGATTTGCAATTCTTTAACTAGGATATCTTACAGAGCAATCAGCGGTATCGCTGTTGCACTAGCGTTAAAGAGCTTTAGAGTTGTATTTTGCTTGCCTTCGTTCAGCGTTCATCTTGCCCGCGCCACCGGCTTGACATCATCGGAATTTTGGTGGCGCGGGTAAAATAAAATCGTCTTGTTCTAAAGAATGGAGATAAAAGGTGGCTGGCACAATTTGAAGGCCCTTGCCAGCAAACCAGCTCGAGTCTGACACCGTGAACTTCTATATTGTTTCGGGGGAGAACAAACCTGGTGCAGATCTGCTCAATCCAGCCATTATCTTTGTTGTCTTGTCGGCCGCTAAAGGGATCAAGTGGACAACAGAACAATTCAATTGCAATATAAACACGGAATTCTAGATATTGATCGGTGATTCACTTTTCGTGGCAAGGGCCGTCATTGTACGTCATACATCGCAATACAAGAAAAAATACGATCCAAAACCGTCCTGTGACCATTGCCGGAAGAAGCCATCTTCAGTCCTTTTTGAGAAGAATGACCTTACTTTACGCACAGATTTTGCGAGGCGTGCCTGCTAAAACCAGGATATTTGCCTCCTCATTGACCATATACTTGTTAGCCTGATTTTAACCTAAGGCTTTTGCAAAGTAGGAAAAGCAATAGCAAAGAAGCGAAATTAAAATTCTATCTAAAATAGTACGATAGCCTGTTTTTAATATTGGTAACACTGGCACATATGAGCGACGATTAAGCATTTGGCAAGCAACAGATCTCGTTATAAGCACGAATGTGATTATGGTCATACTCGGAAAATTATGCGTTATCAACATTCTTACATTATTGTAGTGGCCGCCGCGGAATGTGCTCAAAGGTCACTGGATAATCCTTGTTGTTCGTGTCTGTCAGTATCAACGTCACCTTGTCTATCATGTCGGTAAGTTTGAGGTCTGCTGTTATGGGGAGATGGAACCTGTACTGTTGCTTTACTGATCTCCCAACGGTCAGCTCGACAGGTTCTGCCGCCTCTATGTTGGGATGGTACTCGCGGCCTTTATGGATCATAGTCAGTCTGGCACTGCGAATAGTCGTTTTTGCTCCCATGTTTTGCAAGCTGACCGTAACATAAATGTCATAGACGCCGGAGGCATAATCATCATCACGCCGCCGTAATT
Source organism: Nitrososphaera sp. (assembly GCA_035547955.1). Lineage (GTDB taxonomy): Archaea > Thermoproteota > Nitrososphaeria > Nitrososphaerales > Nitrososphaeraceae > Nitrososphaera. The sequence goes on from DASZTR010000043.1 coordinate 2,592, forward strand.
CCCAGGCTGCTTCCTCCCGAAGCACAGCGACGATTGGCCCTTGTTTCTTGGTGGTGTTTCGGTATATCAGGATGCCCGCAAGTAGGGCAGATGGGACTGCCAATATTATCACGAGATAAGTGGTCGTGTCGGCATAAACCATTGATCTAGAATACGGCTCCCTAAATATAATGCCTAAACCTGTCCAACCCATTTCCTGTAGCCCATTGCGGAAGAGTGATGGAGGAATTGTTATCATCATCCCTGATGGCCTGTTCGATTGGATAATCGTGTATTTTTGATGATGCCTGCATCGACTAGAATCGTCTGCCATCCTTGAGATATCATGTACGCGCCATGGTGGTCAGTGAGCGGTACATGGGGCTACCCTAGCGACTGTTCTGGTTAGTACGCATGAAAACTTTCTTGTTACTACTGCGATCTTGCCTTGAGCCACTGACCAACTTTTGGGAGCACATTGTTCTGCGAGTACGAGCTGGCAATGAGCCCAACGTGGCCCGTATGGAAGCGCATCAGGCGCTTGTCTGTGCTTGAGACCATATCGTTGAGCGGAACGCTGCATTCTGGCGACACCAGGTGGTCCTCGTCGGCGACGAGGTTGAGCAGGGGCACGCTTATCTTTGACAGGTCGACGACAAGGTCGCCAAGATGGAACTCGTTCTTGGCAAGTAGGTTGTTCTGGTAAATGTCGTATATCCACTGCTTGAACGTCTCTCCCGCTATCGGCGGCGTGTCATACAGCCACTTTTCAATGCGCAAAAAGTTGCCTACAAACGGCTCGTTGTCTATGTTCTGTACCAAGTTAAAGTACTTGGCTACTCCTTGCTTGAATGGCTTGAGCGCAGAATAACACGCAAAAAGTTGCTCCGGCGGCAGGTTGCCTATCGTGTCCACCATCTTGGCGACGTCCATGTGCTTGGCCATGTTGCCAATGACCGTCGAGTCATTTTCCGTGTCGATGACGGGTGCAATCACCGCCAGGTTACGAACCTTTTCTTGGTGCAATGCCGTGTACATTATGGACATTGATGCACCCATGCAATAGCCGTGCAGGGTCAGCTTGTCCGTCTTGCTCTTTTTAAGCACGATGTCTATGCAGTCGCTGATGTAGCCGTTGACATAGTCGTCAAAAGTCAAATACTTGTCTACGCTTGACGGGTCTTTCCAGTCAATGAGGTATACATCAAAGCCCTGTGCCAGCAGGCTCCTTATCCAGCTCTTGTCAGGCTGGAGGTCAAGTACGTATGATCTGTTGATGAGTGCGTATACTGTGAGCACTGGTGTCTTGAAGGTCTTGCTCACAAGCGGCTGATAGTGCAAAAGCCGGTAGGCCCTCGTCTCTACCAGGATTTCGTGCGGCGTCTGGCCGACTTCGACCCTACCTGCGCCGTGCAGGATCTCCCTAGTCTTTTCGACCTTGCGGAGGTTCTCTTGCACTTCCATTGCCAGGTCTTCGACAGACTTTTTCATTGCCGGCGGTTCTGTCGCGGCGGCAGGTTTTTGATTTTGATGCTGATGCTGTTGTTCGTGCTCCTTGTTGTCTGGGTGCGTTTCCTGCTGCGTCATTGTTTTTCGATGCTCCTTTTCAGCTCGCGGACAGACCTCTTTAACTCGTGAAGATCCTTTAAGATCTCGTCTACCTCGCCCCTCGTAGGCAGGTTGAGCGCCTTGAAGTTGCGCTCGGTTATGGTCTGCATAGCCTTTGCCATGTCCAGTTGACTGCTGAAAAGCTTACCGTAGACCTGCGAAAACTCGGATGACGCATAGAGGCTGGTGAAAGCATCCTCGAACGCCTCGATCATGGCCTTGCGGTAGGCATCAAAATCATTCTTGTCTGCAAACTGCTTTGGCGCCTTTTCCGCGGTCTCTTTTGACGCCTTGACGTAGGCCGCGTTTACCATTGACCAGTACTGGTCCATGTGGACTTTCATGTCCGCCATTATCTTGCCAAGATTGACAAACTCGTTTGCATACGTGTTAAAGTCCTTTGTAAACGCATACATAGGGCCTATGGTGGGCAACTTTAGCACCTCAGACCATGCGTCAAACATCATCTTGGTGCTACTGCTGCCCCCTGTCTGGTCCAAATTATTTAGCCCCTGCTTGAAATTATCATTTTTGCTGTTACTGCCATCATCGGTCATTAAACCACACTTCTATTATTGACTAAGGTAAGGTTCACCCGCCAACTATTATAGTTTGTCTGGTTAGGAATTATATTGTTGAACAGAATATTATATAAAATTTTTACTATTTGGTACAAGTTTTCCACCTTCTACAATTGTAGAAAATGACGACTGTCACCTGAGACAGTAGTTCGACAGCTGCCACGGGTACAGAGATTTGCGCATTTAAAAAAACATTTTATAAAGGAACTGTCCGCACTTCAAAACACGCACGCGGGCTCGTAGCTCAGCATGGATAGAGCGCCTGCCTTCTAAACATCTCTGTGTGTTGCTGAAGACAGCCGGAAGTCGTGGGATCGAAGCCCACCGGGCCCGCTCTTATTTGCCATTACTTTCTCGACAGCAGGGCGTACGCACCGCCGACCGCATATGCGATGGCAATTAGAATCCTTGAGACCATGACTGCGATGTCCTGGTGCGCCGCGAAGAGCGAGCTGTCTATTACAAAGGCGACCGGCAGGGCTATTAATGAAATCGCGCCCACCAACAGCTGCTCCCTGTTGTTCTGGCCACTGTACTTTTTCAAGAGCACATAGGTGGAAAAGTTACCAAGGCCGATGCCAAGGAGTATAAAATACTGGTAAAAGTGCGGGAACGCGCCGATGGCTGCAAACGGTCCGGCCCACGAAATCCCGTTTACCACTTTCGCACCTGTCGGCCATTTGATGCTGTTCTTCATGCGTCCCCGTATTGCCGGTATAGCCTTGCGAAAGCGCGGGCCGGCGCCGGCAAAAACTGCGCCAAAACTTGCCACCCAAATTATCACGTACCAGTAAATCGGAGCATCGTTGATCGCGGCAAGCTCTGAAATTACCGAGCCGGCACCGACTGCCGCTGATACTGCCACAAATAGGACTCCAAATGCCCGCCTGGCTTGGAGCATCGAGTTTTCCAATACATCCTGTGTATGGGCATGATATCTAATTTAAAGCAAATTGTATGAAGAATTAAAGAAGGTGGAAAGAAAAGGAGAGGGAAAAAAAGAGTCCATATTGCTTACTTTGCGGCGCCGGAGACCTTGGCCCACTTGGCCATCGCGCCGGCAGCCGTAGCCCACTCGGTTACAGAGTGGTACACCGGCACGTTGACGTCTTCGATGCGCTTTGAGATGTCCTTGGTGAACGGCCCTCCCATCGCGCCTATGAGCATCGGCTTTTTCTTTTGCTTCTGGAAAGATGCCAGGACGTCTACTATAGACTCCTCAAGCGGGTCGTCTTGGAAGACGAACCAAGGCATGATGATGTCGACGTTGGGGTCGTCCATGAAAGCCTGAATCGCAAAGCGGTAGTCGTCTGCGTTTGCAGAGCCTGTGATGTCGCACGGGTTTCCGATCACGTATGTGGCGGGGTAGTGTTCCTTAAACGCCTTCTTGGTCTGGTCTGACAGCTCCGCGACCTGTAAGCCGAGGCGCTCAAAGTTATCAATGGCCGCGATGATGGGCCCCGCGCCGTTTGTGACCATCGCCACCCTGCTCCCCTTTGGCACCGGCTGCCAGTTCAGCGCCTTTAGCGCGGCAGTCAGCTCTTCATAGCTATCCACACCGATGATGCCCGCCTGGTCTAGCGCCCCTTTTACGACGCCATATGAGCCTCCAAGCGAGCCAGTATGAGAAGCCGCTTGCTTGGCGCCCCTTGCGGTCCTACCGTTTTTGAACACCACGATTGGCTTTTTGCGTTCTGATATCACCTTCCTGGCGGTGTTCATGAACTTGCGACCGTCGCCGAGGCCCTCTACGTACAGGCCGACTACCTTGGTGTTCGGATCCTCGGAGAGGTACCATATCATGTCTGCCTCGTCCACGTCGGACCTGTTGCCGTACGAGATCATCTTGCTCATGCCAAACACGTCGGAGCTTTCCATGAACGCGATCCCGACCGTCCCGCTCTGGGAGAGGAACGCGACGTTGCCGTTCTTTGGCCGGAGCATTCTTGCATGGCCCTGGAACGCACAGTCCAGCCGGTTTGCACCGTTAAACATGCCGATGCAGTTAGGTCCAATGATCCTTATCTTCAACTCCTGTGACAATTTTTTCACTTCTGCCTCGATGGCGGCGCGCTCGCCTCCAAGCTCCTTGCCGCCGCCAGAAATCACGACAAAGTTGTGGATTGACTTCTTTGCGGCCGACTTCATGAGCTCTGGGACGAATTTCAGGTCCACCGTTACGACCACGAGATCGACCTTTTCCTGTATGTCGTCGAGGCTCTTGTATGCTTTTATTCCCATGATTTCGGGATAGCCTTTTGCATTTACCGGGAACACCTTACCCTTGTAGTCATGCTTGACCATGCTCTCAAGGACCGAGTTTCCTACCTTACCTGCCTCCGGCGACGCACCGATGAGCGCGATGGACTTGGCGTTGAAGAAAAGGTCCATGTAAGAGGAGTCGGGCTGCGCCTTGGACACCGCGTTTGCGTCGACTTGCTGCCTGAGGATTATCTTGGCGTCGACAACGTAGTAGTCCTTCTCGTAGAGTATCACGGGGTTAAAGTCGATGCTCTCATAGTACGGGGCCATGTCAGTTCCAAGGTTGCCGATGCTCACCAGGGCGTTGGCCAACATGTCCTTGTCGACCGGTGCCGTGCCGCGGAACCCTTCCAGGATCTTCTTTCCCTTGAGGTCGTTTATCATGTTCAGCGCGTCCTGCTTTGTGATTGGAAGCACCCTGAATGCGACGTCCTTGAACACCTCCGTGTAGATGCCCCCGATTCCAACCATGATTATGGGGCCAAACTGCGGGTCGTTCTGCAGGCCGACGATGAGCTCCGCGCCGGGCGGCACCATCTTTTCGAGTAACACTCCCTTTACTGTTTTGTACTGCTTGGATAGCCTGCCGTACATGTCGCTGAATGCCTCTTTGACCTGTGCCTCGTCCCGCAGGCCAACCTTGACGCCCTTGACGTCAGTCTTGTGCAGAATCTCCGGCGACACTATCTTCGCGACGAGCGGAAAGCCCATCTGCTTGGACTTACCTGCCGCGTCCGCCTCGCTTGCGACGAGCGCATACGGTGGCACCTTGACGCCGTACTCTGTCAAAACCTGTTTAGCCAATTCTTCAGTGATTACTTTTTCTTTGGTTGCAAAAACATCATCAAAGATCTTTTGGACCTTTTGATTCGCCATTTGAATATCTGATGAAAAGCTTCTTCAGCTTCTTTTATAGTTACCTCACCATTGCTGTAAAGTTTCTATACACAGCTTGGCACTTGCTTTCTAGTTCTTGCAGGTCGCCAAGAGCCGGCAGGATGCTCTTTTTTGCGTCGATCTTTTCCGCGTCCAGCTCTGCGCTGTACTCCTTGACCCATGACTTAATCAGGCGTTCGTCTACCTCTAAATGGAACTGGATGCCTATTGCGCTGCCCAACTTGAAAGCCTGTGGATAGAGGTCAGTGTACGCCAAGACCGTCGCTTCCTTTGGCAATTCGTACGTGTCGCCATGCCACTGGAATACTCGTATAGTCTTCTCCCCCTTGCCATCTCTGATGCCCGAGAATAATGTCTCCTTTCCCTGCGGCGACAGGGATACGTCATGCCACCCTATCTCTTTTTTTCTGCCCTTGAATACGCGCCCGCCTGCTGCCTGGGCTATCAACTGCGAGCCAAGGCACACCCCTAGTACCGGCACATCGTTTTTAATCGCGTCCCTGATAAGATCCTGCTCTTTTTGTAGGTATGTGAGATTGTCATAGACTGCCATCGGACCTCCAAGGACAATGATTGCAGAATAGTCAGACGACCTGGAGGGGATGCCTCCTTCTTTTTGCGCGCTGGTGTTTTCGATGGCAAAACCGTCTCGCTTGAACATGCCCTCAAGCGTACCGAGCGTCTCGCATGCAGTGTTCTGGATGGACAGGACAGCCTTTTTAGTTTCCAATCGGGTCAATGTCATATCTGTCGGCATATTTATTATTGTGTGGCCAGGTGCAAAAATATTAAATCGCACTTGCGTTAAACTACAACTGCCGATGGGCTACTATCAGGCAGGTAACGACGAGCAGGTTCTTGAGAAGCTTAGGCATTTTGTTGGCATGCTAAACGAAGAGTCGGAGCGGGGCTCTGTGATCGTAGTAGAGGGAAGACGCGACGCCGAGGCGCTCTCTCGCATCGGTTTTACAGGTAACCCTGCAGTCTTCCATCACTTCAAGGGCATTGCAGACTTTGTAGACTGCCACGGCAACGACAAAAAAAAGATAATCCTGCTCCTAGACATGGATCGGACGGGCAAGTACCTCACGAGCAAGCTCCTCATAAACCTCCAGTCCCGAAGGAACCATGTCAGCCTCTTTTACAAGCACGCGCTTGCCAGGATTACGAACGGCAAGGTGAGGCACGTGGAGGACTTATCCATATATGCCCAACAGATGGCCGGCGTGACCGGCACCCGCAAGGATCTCTACTTTTACATCTGACGTAACTCAAGGATTACAAAAGCACTTATATTCAAGCGACAGCGAATTTCAAATTGTTACGGACAAACCAGTAAACGAGGTTATGAATAAAAATTGCCTAGCACAGGAATCGTAAAGTATCATGTTAAGCTAAAGTTTGAAGTTGATGGTTTGGTCGAGAAGGCTGACATTATCGGTGCCATTTTTGGACAGACCGAAGGTCTCCTAGGACCTGAAATGAACCTCAACGAGCTGCAAAAAGTGTCAAAAGTTGGACGAATTGAGGTAAACGTTGAGACGAAGGGCAACGTGGCCAAGGGCGACGCGCTGATACCGATGAGCACCGACATTTCTACTGCCGCGCTCATCGCAGCGGCAATTGAGAGCATCGACAAGGTCGGGCCGTTCCAGGCCAAGTTCCAGCTGATGGGTATCGACGACATCCGTGCCATCAAGAAGAAGGTCATCGTCGATAGGGCCAAGAAAATAGTCCAGGACTGGGCGACCAAGACCATATCCGAAGGCGAAGAGATGCTCAAGGATGTGTATGACGCAAGTAAGCCCGGCAAACTCACGTCATATGGCAAGGCCCAGCTTGCATGCGGGACGGGCGTTTTTGACTCAGAGTGGATAATACTCGTAGAAGGACGTGCAGACGTAATCAACCTGCTCCGGGCAGGCTATGACAACGCAATAGCGATAGAGGGTGCCAAGATCGATGAGACTGTGGTCAAGCTGACCGAGGGCAAGAAGGTGATAGCCTTCCTTGACGGCGACAGGGCCGGCGACCTCATACTCAAGGAGCTGGCAGGCGTAGTCAAGATAGACAAGGTCCTGCGGGCTCCGACGGGCAGGGAAGTCGAAGAATGCACGCCCCTTGAAGTCTCTGAGATACTAAAAGACGCGTACTCACTAGATACTCACGCGGAGCCGCACCAACAAGAACTGGCACCTATACAGCAGGAGGAGCGCAGGCACGAGCGCCGCGACCGTGACGACAGAGGAGGTGGTGGATATGGTGGCAGAAGAGACGACTACCGCGACCGCGACTCACAAGAGTCCTATTCTTCACCTTCTGCTCCTTCTGCACAAGAAGGACCTGCGCAGCCTTCGGTGACTCCTGGGCAGCCCTCAGCCCTGGCGGCAAACGACGCACCAGAACTGTTGACTGCAATCCGCGACGTATATCCTCAGATAAACGAGACGCTTGAAGCAGTGATCCTTGACGGCTCGATGAACCAGCTACTAAAGGTTCCAGTATCTGAGGTGATAAAGAGGCTGGACTCGGCAGAAGGCGCCAAGTACCTCGTCATCGACGGCATCGTGACACAGAGGTTGGTCGAGGCTGCAGACAAGGCTGGCATCGAGTACGTCGTAGGTCACAGGACGACGGGAGTTAAGCCAAGCGACATCAAGGTGCGTACCTTCGGCGACGTGGGCATTACGAACTAAATGATGCCTGAAATAAAACTGCAGCATATCCTGACGATGGTGCAGCTCCTGTCAAAGGGGGCGCGCCATAATTTTGTTGAAGTGACAACTGCGGATCTTGGCAAGACCATAGGCAGGTCACAGCAGGCGGCTTCAAAACACCTCTTGGACCTGGAGGTGGCCGGCTACATAGAGCGCGTAAGGCGGGGCCAAAAGTTCGCAGTGCGCGTCACTGACAAGGGCAACACCGAAATCCAGAGCTTGTTTGCGTCGCTAAAGTCTGCGCTAGAGTCCGCCCCTGCCGCAATCGACTTTGAAGGGAGCGTCGTTTCGGGCATGGGTGAGGGCGCCTATTATATGTCGCTCGAGGGTTACAAAAAGCAGTTCCTTGAAAAGCTGGGCTATGCGCCTTACCCCGGGACGCTGAACGTGCGCCTCACTGACCCTGTGTACATGAACGCAAGGAAGGAGCTTGGGCGCCATCCTTCAATATTCATCGAGGGCTTTTCAGACGGCACGCGCACGTACGGCTGGGTAAAATGCTACAGAGCTTCGATTAATAACGGCGCAATGGAAAACGCAGCTGTCCTTGTGCTGGAGCGCACGCACTATGACGACAGCATGCTCGAAGTCATCGCGCCAATTTCAATAAAGGACTCGGCAGGCGTAAAGAATGGCGACAAGATGCGGGTGCAGGTGCGGATAGGTGGTAATAATGATGCTATTACTGCTCTCGCTGATAGCAAACATCCTTCTCCTTTTTACTCGTCGTCATCCCAGTGAAAATATTGATAATAATGATGATCTGATTTCAGATGCCGTAGATGGCGTCGCCAAGCTCTTCCTTCATCTTGGACGACTTTGATCCCGGTATCGGGGTCGACAACCTGATGACCTGTACGTTGAGGTTGCGCTTTTTGCAGTTCTCCGCGACGTCTTTTTCGCTGTGCGCCTGGTCGTACCCGAGCGCAATGACGTCCGGCCTCACGAACTCGACGGTATCGTACAGCGTTCCTTCTCTGCCGATGAGAGCCAGGTCTACAAAGCTGAGCGACTCTACGAGCTCTTTTCGGAGGTTCTCGTCGTGGTAAATCTTTCGGTCTTTTTTTATCTTCAGCGCAGTGGCGGTCCTTGCGATGACTACTACCAAGACGTCCCCTACCTCCTTAGCGGCCTTTAGCGTGTGTATGTGGCCGGGGTGTATCAGGTCAAAGACCCCGCCTACGAATACTACCTTGAGCGCGTCGCGGCCGATAAATGTCAGCTTTGGCGTGAGAATACCTTTCCTTTCTTCTCCTTCTACCATGCCAAGAGAGACAAGATGGTTTATCCTACTTTCAAAGAATTTCTTGCCGACCGGCAGCCTTGCCCTGAGTCTGTCGTACGCCGACACGGAAGGGTCGAGCGTGCTCGCATAAATTGCAGCAAGGATAGACTTGTCTTCAGGCTCCATCTCTAATATAGGGTCTCCGAAAGCGACCGGGGTGTGGGGCCGCTAACTCTATAAATCATTCGACTTTTTTTCTTCTCTTTCTTTTGCGCCTACTGCCTAGTACGCACTCTACTCTTTCTTTGGCAGATTCTAAAGAGTACGTGTAATGTGTATCGACGACAAGCAAAAAAGTCCAGCTCTACACAAATAAGCAAGTGGCTCATCATCTCCTCGCGTACAAGTTTACTTGCCACTACCATCAACAACATCGCCGTTAGAGATAAAGCGCAGGCTGGAGCAGAACTGGATACAGTTCCTGTCAGCCAACTCTGCCCGGCTTTCAATGGACACGCTTGACGGCTCTAGCCCACCGTCTGTTTTCGTAGGTAGGTACGGCTATCCCAAAGTGAGGGTAGGGCCAATGATACCGCCCGTACACGGCGATACGACGGTCTATGACAGGACAGAGATGTGGGTAGGCAAGACGCTTGAGGAGATCGCCAATCTGCGCCTGTCACTTGTGCGCGGGGTGATGAACGTAAACGTCGGCGCCACGTCTGGCCGATACATTGAAAACCTGCAAGAGCTTGCCATGTCCGAGAGACCCGCAGAGAGCGAGGCCACATTTGAAAAAAAGCCGCTTTCAGACGCCGAGCTTGGACAGGAGCTGCGGCTGAATACCGAGGCAGCCCCCTTTGGACCCGCCGCGCCGATAAAGACGTTTCGGATGTCGTCAGTTTCTGCCGACCAAAAGATCGAGTCTGCATTCTACGATGGCGACATGCGCGCAAAGGATGCTGTGGTGGAGCTTTACGAAAGGGGGATAGAGACAAGCAGGATCCACCGCGTCTTGAGCGTAGGGATGCTCGGCTTGAAGAAGGGCCGCAAGCTGGTGCCGACAAGGTGGAGTATAACTGCGACCGACGACATCATCTCTGCAAGCATTATCCGAAAGAATGAGGCAAATGAGAGCATCGACCTCTTTGAGGTAAGGCAGTACTCCCACATTGGCAACTTTTACTCTGTCATACTAATCCCGGACAGCATATGGAGCTTTGAGATGATCGAGTCGTGGTACGCCGGCGACGGCAGGATGGCGACTGGGGCCGACTATGAGGACGCAAGAGGCCTTGACCACTATCCAACAATCGCCGGCGCGTATTTCGCCGCGAGGCTTGCAGTCGCCGAACATCTGTCCAAGAGGCGCAGAAAGGGGGCAGCGCTTGTGCTCCGGGAAATCCATCCCGAATACGTGATGCCTGTGGGCGTGTGGCAAATACGAGAAGGGGTGCGGGAAGCACTCAAAAAGCCTGCAAAAACGTTTGAAGGCCTTGACGGCGCGCTGTCGTTTGCGTGCTCGACAATGTCGCAGTCAAGGGCGGAGATCCTGGGCCACAGCCAGCTTTACCGCAATTTCAGGTCGCAGACAAGGATAACCGATTTTAGCTAATTATAAAACACGCAAAGGGTCATATACTGCCACAACCAAATCTCGGCCATGAGTGACGCTCTTCCAGAAGGCGTAAAACACCTAGTCCCCATTGTACCAGTGGAAAAGGCACCCAAGATCACCGAACAGGCAAAGGAGGAGCTGAAGGGCGTGGGCATGATGGATGAAAAGGGCAAGCTAAAGATCAAAGGCGTCAGCCCCAAGATGCTCAAGCGCATGAAGCAGGAGCAGGTCGCCTGCCCTATATTGAAGCAGGACATCGCCTTTGTGCAGTGCTACGTCTGCCGCAACTTCCACAGCAGGATCTCCGGGCAGGTGTACTGTAAGGGCGATCCCCTCTAGGAAACTTTCATAAACCCTGCCCCGTCTGCTGAATGATTATATTGGATTCTCCTCCGCAGCCGCCAAAGGAAGCAGTGGGCATTACAGTCAAAAAAAGCGACGATTTTAGCGAATGGTATACGCAGGTGGTGATGAAAGCTGGCCTTGCAGACTATGCGCCAGTAAAGGGCTTCATCGTCCTTCGGCCGTACGGCTATGCCATTTGGGAGTCGATCCGCGACTTGCTCGACAGGCGGTTCAAGGAGACAGGCCACCAGAACGGCTTTCTTCCCGTGGTGATACCTGAGGGCTTGCTCTCAAAGGAGGAGGACCACTTTGCGGGCTTTACCCCCGAAGTGTTCTGGGTGACAAAGGCCGGCAACAATGAACTTGGCGAAAGGCTCGCACTGCGCCCAACCTCAGAAACGCTGGCATACTCTATATTTGCAAAATGGATTTCAAGCTACCGAGACCTCCCTCTGAAGATAAACTTTTGGAACACTGCCCTCCGTGCAGAGATAAAAGCTACAAAACCTTTCATACGCACGTCAGAGTTCCTCTGGCAGGAAGGTCACACGGTGCATGAGACGGAGGAGGACGCGGAGAAGGAGGTGATGTCCATACTTGGCATATACCGCGAGCTCATCGAGGAGTACCTTGCCGTCCCGGCGGTCAGGGGATTTAAGAGCGATAAGGAAAAGTTTGTCGGGGCAAAATACACGACCACGCTTGAGGGGATGATGGCCGACGGCAAGGCGCTCCAGATGGGGACGTCGCACCATCTTGCCCAGAACTTTTCAAAGCCCTTTGAGATAAAGTACCTCGGCAGGGACACAAAGGAGCACCTCGCATGGCAGACATCCTGGGGCGTCTCGTGGCGCCTGATAGGTGCGATAATCATGGTACACGGCGACGATAAGGGGCTTGTCCTGCCGCCTAGGATTGCGCCTATACAGGTCGTAGTCGTGCCGATACATAAGGACAAGGACGCGCAGGCAGTCAAGGAAAAGGCGTACGAAATCGCACAGGATCTAAAGGGCGCAGGAATCCGCACACACGTCGACGACCGCGACGAGTACACGTCCGGCTGGAAGTTCAACGAGTGGGAGCTAAAGGGCGTACCTCTGCGCGTCAACATCGGCGCCCGCGACATTGAAAAGGGGCAGGTGGAGTTCGCAAGGCGCGACGGCGGCCGCGACAAGACCCAGTGGCCGCGTGCGGGCCTTGTAGAAAAGGCAAAAGAGCTTTTGGATGCGGTGCAAAAGAACCTATTTGCCAAGGCACGGGCGCTCCTCGACGGCTACATCTCTTCACCTGCGATCTATCCCGAGTTCCGCTCGATAATTGAGGGTAGAGGTGGCTTTGCACGCGCAGGCTGGTGCGGCGAGCCAAAATGCGAGATGGCGATAAAAGAGGAGACGGGAGCCGACATTCGAGTTATCCCATTTGACCAAGACAGCATGCCTGAAAAGTGCATCTACTGTGGGCAACCTGCAAAAAAGGTCGCCATGTTTGGAAGGGCATACTAATTAAGGGATGGGAAAAGAGCTATATAGTCTAGCGCTTGGTCGACATCACGGATCTGTTGTCCCCGTTCAGCGGGGAGCTGGGATATCTCGGCATCTTTGTAGTAAGCTTTGTAGGAAGCATCATCGTGTTCGTGCCTGTCCCCTATTTTCCGGTAATCCTGGCCGCGGCGCTCAACGAAAAGTTCGACCCAAACATGATAGCCATAGTGAGCGCACTTGGGACAGTCATAGCCAAGACTATCATCTTTTTTGCCAGCTATTATGGCCGCAAGATGCTCAGCCAAAAGACGCAGAAACGAATGCTCCCACTCCAGAGGCTTGTGAGCAGGTACGGGTGGCCTGGCGCACTCGTCGCGGCAGCAACTCCGATCCCAGACGACATTGTTTACATACCGCTCGGGCTGGCAAGGTATAGCCCCTGGAAGTTTGCGCTTTCGACCTTTGCAGGCAAGCTGCTGATGAACGAGGTGATAGTGTGGGGCACGGTCATACTAGGGCGGCCGATAGCACAGGACGTCGCGTCAAGCACTGACAACACCACGCTTGCGATTATCACTGTGGCCAGCATCGCGGTCATGGGCGTGATAATCTATTACTCGCTCAAGATAGACTGGGGAAAACTTATCGGCCGGTGGTTCCCGTGGGCCGTCGCAGAAGACGGGGAAGGGGGAGGAGATGCTGGGGGCAAAATCGATAAGCGGGAAACAAAGGGAGAAAAAGAAAAAGGCAGCAGCCGTGAAAAGAAAAGACTAGATTAGGTTTCTTTCAAGTCAGGTTTGATGCCCCGCTTTAGCTCAATTTCTATATAGTCTTCTTCCATGCCTGCGACGCAGTCCGTGACCACTGCCTTGACTGCCTGGAAGTGGATTTTGCCTGTCGGCGCCCTGCCTGCCTTTTGCATGGATGCGAGCTTGAACTCCAAGCCGTCCTTGTGGTCATCGCATACCACTGCGACCATGTATTCTTCATAATTGCCACCATCCTCTTTCTGAGACTTTATTGAAACCACGTATGACGGCGGCAGGCGACACTCGATTCCGTCGACCTTGACAGAGCAGGACTCTGGGAGGAGCATGTAATTTGTGGCACATGATTGGTATAAAATCCGTTCGCGAAGAGAAATTTGGTTTATAAAACGGTGGCTCTACTTGCCGGTGTAGTAAAAACATGGGTAGCCGAAGAAGAAAGGCCGCAGCCCGACCGATGAGCAGGGCCCGCATGACCGATGGCAAGTGCCCAAAGTGCACCACGATAGTCAAGTTTAAGGTTTCCGGCGACGTGGGAAAGGAAATCTACGAGTGCACGTCATGCATGTCCAAGTTCTCAATAGACGAGCTCTAAAACCATCACTTCGCAAAACTGCAACAAATATGGCGATTTTTCCTAGTTGCCCTCAGCGGTGCTGCTACTGTTGATCTGGCCAAGCGGCACCTGACCAGGATTCCTGTATTTGACGACCTGCGACACGCCCTGCCGGGGGTAGACGCCGTAGATGAGTGTCGCCTTGGACACCGTCGAGTCCTTGAGCGTCACCATGATTATCTGGGTGTCCTTTGAGCGCTCTACTAAGATCTTTGACAGCCTTTCAGTGTTCTGCGCGTCAAGGTGCGCGTCTACCTCGTCCATGAGGTAGAACGGCGATGGCTTGAGCGACTGGAGTGCAAGCAAAAACACCGTCGCGGCAATCGTCTTTTCTCCGCCAGAAAGGGCGGTGGATTCTCTTGCCACTTTCCCCGGAAACGCCACCAACAGCATGACGCCACCGGCAAACACCTCCTCCGGGTTTTCAAGCTCGAGTCTTGCGTTCCCGCCGGTCAATTTGGAAAACGTCTTGCGTATGTCGCCGTCGACCTTGCTAAACGCGTCCAAGAACATCTCTTTTTTCTCCTTCACTATCTGCTCTATGAACGATACTATGGAGTTGCGCTCGCTTTCAAGCTGGTTGCGCCGGCTGGACATGCCCCTGTAGCCTTCCATCACTTGCACATACGACTCGTCGGCGCGCAAGTTTATTCTTGACTTTACCTGTTCGTACTCGTCGGTCAGCTCTTTTATCGCACCCTCCACTTCCATCGGGTCGAGCAAACTTTTGTACCCGAGCCACACTAGGTCGTTTACGAGCCGGGATTCCTGCGCAGTAAGGTCAGAAACATCCTTGCGTAAGAGCGCAGATTCGCGCTCGATTATGTTATTCTCCTTCGACACCCTGCGCTCTTCCTCCGACAGAACCTTAATCTTGCGCTCGTACTCCTGCAGGACAGAGTAGGCGTTGCCTGATGAATCGATTATCTGCTGCTCTTGGTCCCTGAGCGCTTTTAGCTCCATCTCTAGCACCTGCGCCTTGGCCCGCATTTCATCTACCTGCTTTTTGCGCTGGGCAAGCTCCGCCTCCAACCGCTCGCGCTCCTCGTCAATCTGTACAAGCTGGCGCTGGTCAAATTCTACCCTGCTTTCAATCCCGCCAAGAGAGCTTGAAAGCTGGTTCAGTTCGATGTTTGCGTTGTCCGCCTGCTTAACTATCTGGTTGCGCTCGACGTTTATCTCTGCAAGCTGCGACCTTGCTGCCGACTCGTCTATCCTCAAAAGGCGCGCAGACAACCTGTCTAGAGTAGGTACGATCAGTGATAGCCTGCGCCGGTACTTTTCCAGCTCTGCCGCCAGCGAATTTGCCTCCTGGTCAAGGGCTTGCTCCTGCGTCTGCATCTCTGACAGGGTTTTCTCCTTGCCTGTGATGCCTGCAGACTCTTCTGCAAGGCGGGCCTCATTACTTGAAACCTGGATCTCAAGCCTTGATTTTTCTGACCCTGCCGCGGCGATGCGCTCTGCAGCCTCCCGCAGCTGCGTGTTCTTTTTCTCGACCATCTTTGACAGCTTGCCAAGCATGTCGCGGAGCGACTCGACAGAGTCGCCAAGGATTATGGCCTTTGTCAGGTCGGAGATCTTTGACCCAAAGTCGAGTGCCATTGAGCCTCCAGCTGGCTCGAACAGCTCGCCATCCACCGACACCGCCCTAAAGCCCTGCGCTGCAAGCGCGTACGCCGCAGACGAATTTTTCACCACGATAGAGTCTGAAAACAAAAACTCTGGTAGCGCCTCGTACTCTGAATATACAAAATCTGACACGCGCCCGACCACGTTCGTGTCTCCCGGGGCGAACTCTTTTGCCTGCTTGGACTTGGACCGAGCAGCGATGACGTCAAGCGGAATTATGCGTAGACGCGGGAGTTTTTTCTCCTTTGCGTACGCGGCTATTGCTATCATGGACTTGACGTCCTCAACCACAAACGCCTTCATCCATTCAGAGCCTGCCGCCAACACAGCCCGCTCGTAGCCCTTGTCCCACCTCACCAGGTCGTGGACTATCCCCTTGATGCCGAACTTGTCGCTGTATTTGCCAAGCTCCGCAATCGCAAAGTCCTCGCTCATGGCGTGCTTGGCGACGCTTGCCCTCTCCTCAAACTTGGTCGCCATCGTGTCGGCCTTTGAGAGTATGGCCGCCGACTCCGCGAGCTCGTGCTCTAGTACTGCCTTGATTTCTGCAAGCGTGCCAAGTGCGTTTGTTGTCTCATAAAGGCGTGCTCTGTCGGATTCGAGTGACTTTTGCAGTTCCGTAATCCTAGTTTTTGCAGAATCAATTTGTGACGCAAGCGAAGCAAGCGCGGCGGCGCCAGCGTCTTTTTTGTACGCGTTGGTCTTGATCATTTCCTCGACCCTTGTCGCCGCCACTTCGATTGAATTTTTTAGCGATGAGATGCGCTTTAGCCTGACTTCAAGCTTTTGTCGCAGGCCGGTATGGCGCGAAATTACTGCCGAAACTTCTTCTGCTCTGGCGTTTACGTGGTCAAGCCTTTCCCGCAGGGATGCAAGTGCCTCCTTCTTCTGGGCCAGCGACGACTGCAATTTTTCTGCGTCAGCCTTCATCGCCTGTGTGCGCTGGGTGATCGCCTGCTTACTTACTTCTATCTGTGGCAACCTCCTTTCGATTTCGGAAATCCTGCGCTGCGACTCGCCAAGCATGGCCTTGGTGCGTTCTGAGTCATGGACGATTGCGGCTGTCCTGCCTGTCATCTGCGCCTTGGCCTTGTTTGCGGCATCCAGCTCCTCCATAAACTTGGCCTTTTTAGTCTCCAGACTTTCTATCTGCTGCCGAAGCTCATCGAGCTGTTTTGTCAGCTGCGCCGAGCGCAAGTTGTTGCCGTCAAGTATTTGGGTGCTGGTGGCGAGCTTGTTCCTGACTGTCCTGATGTTGTTTGACAGCTGCACCGCTCTGAACCGCTTTAGCTCAGAGCCAATCAGCTCGTAGCGCAGCTGGTCGTTGCGCTCTGCCTCAAGCTCGTCTATGCGCCTTCGGATCTCGCCCATCCTCGCAAAGGCGACCTCGAGGCGCCTGTCGGCTTCGTCGAGCTGCTTCAGTGCCTCTGCCTTTTTCTCGTCAAAGTACGATAGGCCGACAATATCCTCGATTATCTTGCGCCTCTCTTCAGAATTCAGCTCCGAGATCCTAGTTATCATGCCCTGCTGGATGATGTTGAGCTTGTTTGGCGCCGAGAGCACCACCTCTAAGAGCTCCATTATGGCAGTCTTGGACACCTTTCTCCCATTGAGGAGGTATTGCGACTCGCCGGTCTGCCCCTCCATCTCGCGGGTCAGCGTAACTGCGTCCTCGTCCATCGGTATCCCCCTATCGGCGTTATCAAACGTGACGCTGACCCGTATCAGTCTGTGGCCGGGGTTGTTGGCATCGTGGAACAGCGACTGGAACTTGTCCACCCTCATGGCCTTGGGGCTGTTCTCACCTATGGCAAACATGATGGCATCAAGGATGTTGCTCTTGCCAGAGCCGTTTGGGCCGGTGATAGCGACCAGCCCCTTTTCAAATTGCACGATGGTGTTGCGAAATCCAAACGACTTGAACCCGTACACCTCAAGCTTTTTGATGTGGACCAAGTGGTTTTCTCTTTCTCTGGGTTGAGGTTTTGCGCAGGAGCTAATTATCTGTGCTGGCGCTCATTTGCGCTCCCTTTTGGTCAAGTATTTTTAATCAGAGCGAGTTTTTTTTGCTTAGCGTTCACGCTTGCCTTCGACAAATTCTAGAAAGTTGGCCTTGGCAATGGAATATGGCATCTGGACTGGCGGATGCTTGAAGCAGTATGCCGATATGCTGTCGAGTGGGCCGGAAATCCCCCTATCTATTGCTATCTTGGCGCACCTTGCAGCGTCTATCATGACGCCTGCCGAGTTGTAGGCGTCGACTACCTTTAACTTCAAATCAAGCTCCACCGGGATGCCCCCAAAGTACTGGCCTTTTATCGAGATGTAGCAAATCTTGTCGTTTTCAAGAAATCCTACAAAGTCAGACGGGCCGATCCGCATGGGAATTTCGTACGGGGCCATGGCTGCCACTGCAGACGTCTTGCTTATCCTCTTGTCTTCGAGGCGCTCCTCGTCAAGCATGTTGTAAAAATCCATGTCGCCTCCGATGTTTAACTGGTAAGTCTCATTCACCTTGACCCCCCTGTCGACGAACAACTTGACCAGTGTCTTGTGGACTACGGTTGCGCCAAGCTGGCTCATGACATCGTCGCCGGCGCACGCAAGTCCCCGCCCTGCAAAGGCATCTTGCCATTTTGGCGTGGACGCGATGAATACAGGTATCGCGTTTACAAACGCGCACCCCGCGTCAAGGCACGCCTCCGCGTAGTACTGTGTGCCTCGCCGGCTTCCGACAGGCAAATAATTGAGCAGCATCTCTGCGCCGGTGTCCTTTAGCACCTGCGACGCGTTTGCAGCCGGGCCGTCTGCTACTTTGACCTTTTGCGCAAGGTGTCTACCGATCCCGTCGTGGACCTCGCCTTTTAGCACCCTGACGTCCATCTTGTCCATGTCCTTTATGATGCGGACTGTGTTGTTTGGCTTTGCAAATATCGCTTCAGAAAGATCCTTTCCGACCTTGTTTGCGTTGACGTCAAAGGCCGCGACGAACTCTATGTCTGACGGCTCTAGCCCTCCTAGGTTATAGGCAGTCAGGCCTATCCAGTCGCTCTCTTGTTTCCTTGCGTCTGGGTTTTCCCGGTAGTAGCGAGTGCCTTGGATCAGAGCAGAAGCGCAATTGCCGATCCCGGCAACGGCGACCTTGACCTTTCTACGCATCTTGCCTATCTGCATTAGAATCTGCTTAATATATCTTCAAGTTCTCCTTGGGACAGCACAAATCGACTTTGTGTACGCCGTTACAAACCCTGCACTCTTGTACAGGCCAACTAGGTTTTCGCTTTCAAGCGTCTGCAGGAACAAGAGAAGGCCGCGCTTTTCAGAAAGGGCTTTGGAAAAGTCCAAGATTGACCTTGCAACGCCTCTCCCCCTCTGCGCCGGAACTGTGCCAAGGCAGTATAGGCCAATTGGACCATCACCATAACCATTATCATCATCACCACCATCATTATCTTCTGTCATCATCGTAAAAAGCGCCGCACATCCTGCCGGTGCGCCGTTTCTGTACGCCAGCAAGAGGTCCAGCGGTTGTTGCTTTTTTCCTGCGTTGGCGGCAATGACGATGCGCGCGACTTCGTCTTTCCATTCTGGCACTGAAAATGACTCGCAAAAGATGTCAACCCACGTCATGGCTTTCGCCGGCTCGCATTCTACAACCCTGGCATAATTATTATTATTGCCATCATGCACTGACCTTATGATCTTTTCTCCTTCTTCTTTCGCTCTTTTTTTCTCAGACCTCAACACATGCATGGTGTCTGCGACGCATAGGCCCTGCGGCGGAGGCTGTGACCTAAAATAGAGGTAACAATCGATGCCCATCTCCCAGAACGCGCTTGCCACTTGCTCGTACGGGACGATACCGTCATTGCAACCCTCTACCGATGCCCTGTTAAAGAAATAGTCTCCTGCCAGCAGGGGATTTGCAAGAGCCCTTGCGCATCCTTTAATTTCAATAGTCTCCCTTGCCCAGAGCGAGCAGAATGCCCACTCGTTTTCCTCCATTTTTTTGTCGTCATCACTATTGTCGCTACTAGTACCTGAGCCCAAGGATCTTTGCCATCTCCCCCGTCCCCGCACCTGCGCGAGCAGCATCAAGCGCAACCTCTACCGCGGCCGGCGTGTCAAAATCATCGTTCATCCTTTGCATGAACTTCTTCATGTACTTTGCATTGCACTCTTTGCCTATTGCGCTTGAAATCGTGCTGTCAAGTCCGGCGCACTTGGCAATGTCTTTCTCTGCAAAATCGAGCCGTTTCCTGTAATGTGCGGAAGAATAAAAGTAGAGCCGTATCGCATTTGCACCATAGTCTTGCAGCAGTCCTCTAATGGTGACCGTGTTGCCAAGCGACTTGCTCATCTTTTCCCCATTGATGTATACGAGGCCGACGTGCGTCCACAACTTCACGGGCTCTTTGTCGGACGTGAGCGCGGTCAACTGCGCAAGGTGCGATTCATGGTGCGGGTACGCAAGTTCGCTGGCGCCGCCGTGCATGTCGTATTTGCCATTGAAGGCTGCCATTGCTACCGAAGTGTCTTGCAAGTGCCACCAAGGTATGCCGCTCCCAAGGGTGATATCAGGAAAGTTGAACATGTCCTCGCCGGTGCTCCAGAGCAGGATGTCAAATGGCGACTTCTTGCCCGGGGCGATGTCGAGCCTGATGTCTGCGAGCTCTTCCTCTGTCATCTTTGACAGCCTCCCGAAGCCGGCGGCCTTGCCGTCTAGGTATATGTTCCCACTAGCGCCATAAGCCTTTCCTCCTTCAAGCAGGCGCCTTGTGAGCATTTGCGCCACTTGGACGTGGTCAGATACCAGCGCAAACGCAAAGCTGTCGATGTTGAGCGCGGACGTGTCGTACAAGAGTTCACCCATGTAAAATGTGGCAACATCCTTTGGCGTCCTTCCTCCTTCTGCCTTGGCTTTTGCAAAGATCTTGGGATCAATGTCTGTGATGTTTACGACAACCTTGGTCTCTACTCCAGAAAAGCGCAGGTAACGGGCCACCATGTCGTAAAAGAGTAGCATCCTTGCATGGCCCGCGTGCGAATAATCGTACAACGTTGGTCCACAGAGAAAAATCCTAGCTGTGCCTTTTGGAGTAAAGTCTTTGTTTTTCGCCGCCAGCGTATCATAGATCTTCAAATGCATTGTAGCGCCTCTCTGCCTGTGAGTAGATACACAAGCGCGTCTTCTCAGACGGCCTCTGCAAGCTCTGGGCGCTCCTGGCTTATCATCTTGCCGAGGCCGCGCATGTAGTTCCGTGCAAAAGTCGACACCGGTTGCGATGAATACCAGATGCAGCCGAGCACTTCGCAGTCGTGGCACGTCCTTGCAATGTCCCATTGCGGCGCGCTCCATATCTCGTCCACCGAGTGCTCCAAGAGGCTGTAAGTATTTTCCGGGCCATTAAACTTCCAGCACGGGACCATGACAGTGCCGTCGCCGTTTACAAAGATGCTTTTCCATACCCCGCACTCGTCAAACACCCCGCGGCCGTGCTCCAGTATCTGCTGGAAATATTCTGGCGGGATCATTACCTGGGGGCCGCCGTTGTCCTTTACCTCTTCCACTTTTTTTCCATTTTGTTGCTGCTGCCTATTCATATAGTCGAGTATGCTCTCACACACCTTGTTTATAGTCTGCCTGTCCGGCAAAAGTGAGTAGTCGACGTCCGACCTGTCCTCGACAAACGTGAAAGATACTGCTCTTGCGCCAAGCTCCCTTGCCCTGTCAAAATACGTCTGGTCGATGAACTCTCGCACGTTGTATTTCGTTATGACACTGTTAAGGTAGTGCGGAACCCTGTGCTCGGTCAAAAGGTGCAGGTTGTCCATCACCCTGCGGTACATATGCGGAGATACGCCGCGCACTTTGCAGTAAGATTCTTCGTAGGTAGAGTCGATGCTACAGGTGACAAACTGGACATGCTTTTTGAGCTCATCAAGGTCGATTGTGTGTAAAAGCGAGCAGTTGGAAATGAGTGTGATCGGCATTTTCAAGCCATGCAGGTACTTTATCAGCTCCATGAAGTCTGGCCTGCTTGTGGGCTCGCCACCTTCAACTATGGCCCAGACGCAGTATTTTGCCACCTTGTCAAACACAGCCTTCCACTGCTCGGTGGTGAGGTCATTGCGCCTTGCAAGAGCCATTTGGCCTTCCTTGTCCGCGTCTCCAAAGGGGCACATGGGGCAGTAAAAGTTGCAATAGTGGGTCATGCTAAATACGGCGATGAGCGGGCGCCTCCTGCCTACTGCCCTGTTTGCAGACCACTTGCCCAGCAGCTTTATCGTCCGTATGGTGTCTACTCCTACCATTGCGATAACAACTACTACTGTGTATCTGTGTAATGCCCGGAGTATTTTTGCCTTGTTGTTGTGGTCATCGCCGTTCTATTTTCCTCTATTATCTGGTGTGCGCGCAAAGGTAAACAGAAAGGGCATGCACCATACTCGTGGCGTGGATGCCCTTGCCTTTGTAGCAGAGGTGGTTGCAGTGTCTGCACCGGGAGTGCTTGCGCCCGGCCCATTGTTTGTAGCAAACATGATATACGGTGCATGGAGTGGGCAGGGGAGGGGCGCCCTTTCGGGAATCAAGGTTGCGCAGGGACATGCGATCGTCGAGATCAGCTTGATTGCAGCAATCGCGGCAGGACTGTTTTCAGCCTCCAGTTTTATCGCGGGCCATGAAAACGTGGAGATAACAATTGCAATAATCGGTGGCTTGTCGATAATCGGCTTTGCCCTTGTGCAGATAGTCGGAATAGTAACATCAAAAATAGGCATTGCCCGAAAGAGAAGAACAATAATTACCTCTTGCCTGCAGAATTGCATAAAGATCGAATCTGGGAAGGGGCCATTTGCCACAGGCGTAATGTTTTCCGCCCTGAACCCTTTCTTTATTGTCTGGTGGCTCACTGCCGGCCTGAAGCTGGTATCTGATTCTGCGACATTTGGCCCCCTGGCAGGTCCTGTCCTATTATTTGGCACGCACGTGTGGATGGACTATGCGTGGCTCGCGGCCACTGCGTACCTTGCGTCAAAAGGAAGTTCTGTGATAGAAAAATCAAAGTACTATCAAGTCTTGATGCTAGGTCTAGCTGCACTACTACTGTACTATGGAGCGCAATTTCTGGTAAACGGAATTACGATGATATGATGACAATAAAGTGGAGGGAAGAAAAATAATAACAATAATTATTTGGTGCGGGAGATTGGCACGTCTATCGTAGACACGTTCCTCATCTTGCCATCTTCAGACGTCACTTGCTCGGAGCCGAGCTTTATCGGGCCTATCTTGTAGCCGATGGTGTCCATCCTTTTGACGATTATCTGTGCCACGTCAACGGCCCGGGTGATGCTCTTGCCCCTGGCCTTTATGATAACCGTCGGCTCATTGGCCAGCTGTACCAGCGTGGCAGTAACGTATGTCATCAATGGTTTTTTGCCGATAAAAATTTCGTTGGACGCCTTTGGCGGTCTTGTTGTATTTGTGCTGGTAGACAATGGTGCAAATTATTGCGCAGGCTAACATATAATGTTTGTCGAGCAATTATCTGCTCATACCCCCGCATGTTTCTTGAGAATGTTTTCAATGTCGCCAGGATTTTTGGCTATCTCTTTCAGCGCTTCCTGATCCTCTACTTCATAACAGTGCAAGAGTCCAAGCTCGTCCTTGTAAAACAGGTATACCTTGTCTTCAAAGATGCAGTGGTAGAGCTTTTCCTGCTCCATCTTCTCCGTCTTGATCTTGATCCCGTCTTCGTTAACTGCTACGGGATAGTCGTCTGACACAGGACTCACTCGCTTTGCGCAGTATTTAATAATTATACTCCATGTCTGCTACGTAACGTTTACAGTAACCGCCTTAAGAACTGACACTTCGTTGTCCTGTGCTCCGAGCATCAGAACATACTGTCCCGGCGCGACGTCGTCTGCAGGAGTGAACACAAAAGACACCTGCTTTGAGCCGCCTGCCGTGCCAAATGACACGTTCTGCTCGCTGAAGATGCCCGTCGAGTTGCCAAGGTCGCCGTTGTACGTGAATGTTCCTGATGAGACCATGCTGCCGTTAAATGCGCCCGGGGCATCGACGTTGACCTTGATCTCCACGCTGTCGCCCCTGTTTACTGTCACCTCGTCATTTGGAACAGAAACCGTGAGCGGGACAGGCGCGTCCGTCTTGATGGTACCTATCTTGTTCTCGCTCCATTCTGTGAACCACAGCTGGTTCTGCGGGCCTATTGAGAACTGTATCGCGTTTGCAATGCCGCATGTCTGCGAGTCAGGAGGGCAGTTTCCCCACTTGCTGTCCTGTGTGGGGATCCAGTACTCTGTCAGCGTCTGGGTCTTTGGATCGAACTTGCTTATCCTGTTGGCCGCATGTTGATTGAACCATATGTTGTCGTTGCTGTCGCGCTGCATCCAGTAAGGCCAACTGACCGCGTTTTTGGGCGTTATGCCACCAAATATTCTAGGCGAAGGCATCGAAGTGACGTACTTTGTTATCGTGTGGTTTGACGCCCCTACAACAAAGAACGTGCTCGTGCCATGATCTGTTACCCACAGGTTGCCTTCGTTGTCAAGGACGGTGCCAACCGGCGAGGAAAGTTCAGCTGGCAGGTCGATTATAGCCGTCTTGTTTTGCGCAATATCGTATTTGTAGATCTGCCCTTTTATCTGGTATGCCAGGACTGTCGTCCATACGACGTTTCTTTCGCGGTCGACGGCCAATGAACCTGAACTGACCCTTTCCGGGTCGATGCCAGAGAACGCATCGAGTGGCAGCTTTATTTCGCTAAAGCCATCACTTGTGCCCGGCTTCATCTTTGCTACGTCGCCAAAGTACAGGGATGTGGACCTGACGCCAACAAGGTAGATGTTACCCTTTGAATCAAAGTCAAATGAGATAGGGCCGACTGCGGGAGACTTGAACGAGTCAAACGTTCCGTCCGCCCTGTTGAACCTCCAGAGGAGGTTCTCCTTGTCGTCCGTAAACCATACGTTGCCAGAACTGTCGATCTTGGTGGCAAATATCATCGAGAAAGCTCCCGGGGAGGGGGAAGAACGCGCGGGCCACGATGGGATCGTGAATTCTTCAAACTTGCCGTCGGCCAAGCTGTAGCTGCCAAGCGTCCCCTGCTTTGTTGATAGGTACCATACCCTGTCCTTGTCGACCGCTATGCCGAGCGGGAGTTCGCATTGCGATGGGAGGACACGTTCGCTTACGTAATTATTGGAATTGGCCTTGGCATCCAGCCCGCAGAACTGCTCTTTCTGGAGAGCCATAGTCTGCTCTTGTTCTTGTTTCTGTAAATCTGCTGGTGACGGCTCGGCCTTGCCAGTGAGATACGTCGCAGAAATCCCTGCGATGGCCACTATGCCAATGACGGCATAGATGATGATCTTCTTGTTTGACGAAGACCCCCTGCCTGACATCGCGGAAAAATCGTGCCTGTCCCCATATAATCCCTTGTCTGGCGGCGGCTGCCGCTATTGCAGAGATGGATAAAATATGAGACATGTGTATTGTGAACCCTTGGCCGCGCCAGAGCAGGCCGCCCCTGCGGGAGCACGGGATAAGCGGCAGAAGGGACACTATATAGGCTACCTGTCGGTCTTGATAGCTGCAGCGCTCTTTGGCTCTGTGTTTGCAGTGACAAAGGTTCCGCTTGCAAGCATCGACCCGCTTGCACTCTCTTCGGTGATCTATGTGATAGCGGGTCTGACGCTCGTGCCGTTTGCCAGAGCGTCGTTTCGGCTGCAAAGGCGCGAAGTGTATTACATGGCCACAATCACCGCCTCCGGTGCCATAGCCGCGCCCACCCTACTCTTGCATGGCCTGCAGATGACCGCAGCATCTGACGCCGCCATTCTGGCAAACGGCGAGGTGTTGTTTACCGTGGTTCTTTCATCACTGTTCTTTGGGGAGAGGCCTCGCGGCAAACTCGGGTTCGCCGCAATCGTACTTGTAACCGTAGGATTGTTCATGGCCACCACAGACCTAAAGTTCTCCTCAGGCACGATAATCGCGCTTAATGCCGGCAACCTGATGATCCTTGCGTCAATGTCGCTGTGGGCCGTCGACAACAATTTCAGTAGAAAGCTGACGACTTTTTCTGACATCAGCCCTGCCAAGATGGCTATGATAAAGTCGCTTGCAGGCGGGCTCGTGCTGCTCGGAGTGACTGCCGCCGCTGGCAAGTTGGGCACGCTCGGGCAGATGAGCGCGCAACTGTGGCTTATCATAATAGCGCTGTCCGTTTCGGGCTTTGGAGCAGCCCTCCTGTTCTTCCTTGCAGGGATAAAGAGGATCGGAACGATAAAGACGATGGCCGTCTTTTCGATGACCCCTGTATTTGGCATCGTAATAGCTGCGGCCACGCTTGGCGAGTCGATAAGCGTCTTTCAGGCCGTAGCGACGGGCCTGATAGTCGTCGGGGTGCTTCTAGTCAGCAGGCACTAGAGCAGTTTCAACCGCTCTGTGACCTTGTCTACAATATCTGCTGGCGCAGGGCCGATTCCGACGCAGGTTGCCGTGCCAGGCGGTATCTGCGTGAGGCCGCTGTCCTGCACCAGGACGACCGGCAGTTTCAAGCTTTCAGCGTGGTTCATGACTTTGATGAGGTCTTCAAAGCTCTGCACCTTTACGACAACCTTGGCCTGCCCTCCCTCAAACCAAGAGTAGAACCAGTCCGGCTTTTTCTGCTTGGTGCGCTCTGCGGCCATCACGGCAGCGTGCGCCACCTGCGCGGCTATCTTGCCAGTGCCCATATCCAAGTCCCTCCTTACTACTATTACCTGCTTGAAATCCGCCACGGCTCCCATAGTTTAATTAACAGAGCGAGAAATACCTTGCTGGCCGTTGTCTCACTTTGATGTCATTGTAGCCGGCGGAAGTATTTCTGGGCTGATGGCCGCAAGGGAGGCTGCAAGGGCCGGCGCAAAAATTGCAGTTTTTGAAGAGGATGCGGAGATTGGGACGCCAGAGCATTGCGGCGGCCTCGTTAGCATGGAGGGCATGAAAAACCTGGGGATTGTGCCCGATGCGAGCGCGGTTGAAAACAGCCGAATTAAGCGAGCCAAAATCCTCTCACCCTCAGACGGCTTTGAACTGTCTGCAGAGAAGCAAAAGGTGGTTGTGCTTGACCGACGCGCCCTTGACAAGCAGGTGGCGCTCCAGGCCCAGAGGGCCGGCGCAGACATTCGGGTGAGATGCTCGGTGCGCTCCTTCTCTCATTCTCCTTCTTTTGAAGAAGATGGTAAGCAATATTATTATACCGTAAAAACGTCCGAGGGCGACTTCACTTCCGACTATTTCATTGATGCCCGGGGCGTCGCCTCGATTATAGGCAAGAACCGCGAGGGCGTGCTCTCGTCGGCGCAGTATGAAGTCTTTGCTCCTTGGATAGAGCGGGACGCAATCGAAGTCGCGTTTGACAGCAAGAAATATCCGGGCTTTTTTGCGTGGGTTATACCGACGGGCGACGGCAGGGGCAAGGTGGGCGTGGCCGGCAAGGGCATAAACGCCGCAGGCGCCCTAAAGTCGTACATGGATGAAAAGGGTCAGAATTATTCTGTCGTGCGCAAGGTGTACGCGCCGATATGGGTCATGGGCCCGATTGCAAGCTTTGTGTCTGGCCGCACTGTTGTCGTGGGAGACGCGGCAGGGCAGACCAAGCCTACCACCGCCGGCGGAATATACACCTGCGGCACGGGCGGGCTCTTGGCAGGAAGAAGCATCGCAAAAGCGATTGCTGCCGGGAAAAAAGATGACAGCATATTGGATGAGTACCAGAAGGGGTGGTCTGCGA
>DASZTR010000044.1:0-9690 GCA_035547955.1 Nitrososphaera sp.
CGCAAGGGGCACTTGCCTCAAACTCGCCGGGCGCGGTGAGCACAGTCAGTGGCACAATTGTCCTGGGCGCGATTCTAGTGGGCCTTGGCGCCTGGAAGGCTGCAATCGATAGGCGCATCGCAAGCAAGCCACAGGCATCCAGATAGATTTGCCCGTCATCTTTTGCTCGCGCTGCAACGCAGCTGTTGACAAGACGTACTCTTGCGTGCATACAAAGGACAAGGAAATGTGTACAGAGTGTTATCAGGAGATACATTGGCTTTTAACCCAGTCTTGTGGATGATAACATTTTATACGAATGCGCAAGAATTCTGGGATGATATAATATATGAAAGCAGTAATCCTTGCGGGCGGCTTTGGCAAGCGTCTGAAGCCCTTGACAGATCAAATACCCAAGCCAATGATCGAGGTTTCAAACTTGCCGATAATTGAGTGGCAGATAAAGTGGCTGGCAGGAAATGGCATCAGAGAGTTTGTAATCTGCGTAGGCTACCTAAAGGAGCAGATAATCAACCACATCGGGAGCGGTAGCAGGCTTGGCGTCAAGGTCGGCTACGCCGTTGAGGAGGAGCCGCTTGGGACAGGAGGCGCGCTAAAGAATGCAGAGGGCCTCCTTTCCGGCCAGAGTGAATTTTTCATGATAAACGGCGATATACTCTCAAACCTTGACCCATCAAAGCTGCGCGACGACGGGGCTGCTCATGCGCTTGCGCTGGTCCCACTGCGAAGCCCGTATGGGGTGGTCGAAGTTGACAAATCAAACCAGGTGCTAGGATTCGTCGAAAAACCCCGGATAAAAGACAGATGGATAAACGCAGGAGTCTACCATTTCACGAGCGATGTATTTTCGTACCTCCCTGAAAATGGCAATATAGAGACGACTGCCCTGCCAGCGCTGGCAAAGGAGGGGAAACTCCAGGCAACCACCTATGATGACGTCTTTTGGCGCTCAATAGACTCGCACAAGGACATCGAAGAAGCCGCACGGGAAATGCAGGCTGCTAACATCTCATGAAAGTGGGATACAGCCTGGGGCCACTCCTTTCGATGGAGGACGTGCTCCGATGCGCAAGCCTTGCTGACAGGTGTGACGGCGTAGACTCGACATGGGTGCCAGAGTCATGGGGCCGCGAGTCTTTTGCAACGCTCGGTGCAATGGCGCAGACCACAAAAAGGGTGAGGCTTGGAACTTCAATAATCAGCATTTTTTCAAGGACGCCGGCCACGATAGCGATGGGTGCAGTCACACTCGACATGGTATCTGGCAACAGGACAGTCATCGGTCTTGGCACGAGCACGGGAGCCATAGTCAAGAATTGGCACGGTACAGAGTTTGCCAAGCCTGCTTCGCGGATGAAGGAGTACGTTGAATGCATACGGTTGATGACCTCTGGCGAGAGAGTGAATTATTCCGGCGAGTTTTTCAAGGTAAGCAATTTCAAGATGCTGAACGAGCCCCCTCGGAAGCATATCCCGATATTTCTTGCCGCGGTCAACAGGCGCATGCTCGCACTTGCCGCAGAAAAGGCAGACGGCGTACTCCTTTACATGCGTCCCCTCGAGGAGCTGAAAATGACCGTGTCGGAGCTAAAGGCGAGAGCCACGGCTGACGGTTTTGAGGTCGCCCTCTCGCTCATCTGCGCCGTATCGGACAAGGAGCCTGAAAAAGCCCGTGCCCGGGCGGCAAAGACCCTTGCGTTCTATGTTGCCGTAGGCAAGTACTATGGCAGGTTTCTTGCAGAAAGCGGCTATGGTGACGAGGTCGCGCGCATATCTAACGAGTACCAAAAGAATGGAGGCGACGCTGCGGCGGCACAGGTTCCGCCAAAGATGCTTGATGACCTGACAGTTTGCGGAACAAAAGAGGAATGCCGGCAGGCGCTTGATAGGTTCGTTGGTTCCGGAGTGACGCTGCCGATACTGCAGTTCAATCCTGTGGCAGAGGACGCAGAAAGTTCATTTAGGGAATTGTTGTCAACCTTTTGAAGTGCGCAGGGTAGCTATTTCGGCTGCGGCAACCTCAAAATTCACAAAGGCCGTGGAGAGGTCGATATTTGATATCGCGTGCGAGCCCTGCATTGACATGTTGAAAAGCCACGGCGACAAGGACATCGATGCCGTGCTTTTCTCGACCTGCTCGACAGAGCAATACGGCTCTACGATAATCTCTGAAATGCTCGGGATGACGCCCAAGATGTCGCAGCGGGTCGACAACCTGTGCAATTCCGGTACAAACGCCATAGTCACCGCGTACTCGCTTATAGCAGCCGGTCTGTGCGACTCTGCACTCGTTGTTGGCGCTGAAAAAGCACACAGCGAGGGAAACAGGCTCGTATGGGACGTCACCCGGGGGTCATTCAACTTTCCAGTCCATTGGGCGTCAATGTTTGCGCGCTCGCACATGAGGCGCTTTGGGACCACGGAAGAGCAGATGGCCTCAGTGTCTGTAAAGAACCACAAAAACGCGACAAAAAACGAGGGCGCGCTCTTTTCTCAAAAACCCGTGACACTAAAGGATGTGATGGAGTCAAAAATGATATCTACACCTTTGAAACTTCTGGATTGCTCGGCACCATGCGATGGTGCCTCTGCTGCCCTCCTTCTATCGGAGGAAAAGGCGAAAAAAGCCAAAAACCCTCCAGTGTGGATAAAGGGCATCGGCCAGCAGACCATTGGCGCCAGCTTTGCAAGCAGCATGGACAACATGACCACGCTCCAAACCGCCAAGCGGGCCGCACGCGACGCGTACAGGATGGCAGGAGTAAAGCCGTCGCAGGTAGACGTTGCAGAGTTGCACGACGCGTTTACAATCCTAGAGATAATGGCATATGAGGATCTTGGCTTTGCACAACTGGGCAAAGGGGGTAAGTTTGCAGAGCAAGAACCGCAGGGAGTTGCGATAAATCCGCGAGGAGGGATACTCGGGTGCGGCCATCCTGTAGGGGCGACAGGAGTTGCGCAGGTTGCCGAGATAACTCTGCAGCTGTCCGGCAAGGCCGGGAAAAGAAGGCAAGTCTCGGGCTGCAAGACAGGCATCGTCCACAATCTTGCTGCAGCCGGCTCATCGGCGACGGTGATGGTGCTTGGCGCCTAGACTCTCTTTTATCGAACACCTGAAACGAGGAGAGTTTTTGGTGCCTGTATGCACCTTGTGCGGAAAAAAAGCATGGCCGCCGTCGCCTGCATGCACGAAATGTTTTGGTAAGACTGTAATGAAAAAAACCCGAAAAACCGGCACGCTGACCGAGTTTGCGACTTCGTACTTGCGGGACCATGAGGGGACATTTGGCATCATAGAAATGGACGGCTTTAGGCTGATAGGTGCATTCGACAATGATGGCGATAATGGCGACAAGGGTCTACGCAAAGGAATGAAGGTCAGGATGGACAGGTGCGGCATTAGCGCAGAAGGCTCGCCTTTCTACCATTTTTCTCCTTTATCTGCAAATTAGGAAAATGAATGCTTATTAATGATTGAGAGCGAACCAGAACAGGCCAATGAGTTACGACAGGTTTGTTGACGAAAGGCTCCTGACAAGTCGGGATGCCCTCAACCGCTTCCAGATTAAGATAAAGCTCGTTGAAATCGACGAAGGTGCGAGGGACTTTTCACGGCGCTTTGGCAATAGGATACTTGTCAGAAAGATCCTGCTTACGATAAAGCATACTGAGACCCAGGAAGTGGAAGAAAGGGAGCTTAACGTCGAGGAAGTTGAAAAGAGGATGAAAAAAGAGCGCCTTTTCAGTTCAACAAACCGATGGGTCGCGTCGACTGACATTAAGAATGGCTATGTGGTAGCGAGCAAGCACCTTGACCTCCTTGCGGACGCAATAGCGCTCGATATTGTCCCGATTGGATAGACAAGAAAAGATCGATCACCTATCTTCGCTTGAGGCATAGGAACGCGTGTTTGTTCGAAGAAAACCAACAGAGAAAAGTGACTATGACTGCTACTACTAATAATGTCGCGGCTTTTGTAGCGCTGGCAGGATCGCGAAAATGATTCAAGCACTATGTAAAAATACCGTCAAGGCAAGCCTAAG
The DNA here is from genome assembly GCA_035547955.1 of Nitrososphaera sp. Taxonomy (GTDB): domain Archaea; phylum Thermoproteota; class Nitrososphaeria; order Nitrososphaerales; family Nitrososphaeraceae; genus Nitrososphaera. The sequence goes on from DASZTR010000044.1 coordinate 4,045, forward strand.
AAGAGGATCCACTTTCCTCTTTTCTCGTGGATGGGTCTATTGGCGCGCGGAAATATCGCGCCCTGATAATAAAGACCAAGAAAAAAGGGAAAGAGGTTATTATTTTTGCACTTGGAATAAAGGCTGCAATTTTGTGATGTTGCCAATATTTCAAAACTCGAATTATGAAATAGGGCGCTTTGTCCATACCCTGAAAGTTTCTATCCAAAATGCGGCCGCTCCGGCCACCGCAAAGCCCACCGCAAAGACATCTAGGCCGTTAAAGTTCAAGATGACGTACGCGACGAGCATCGTAGTAAAAAATGCCGCAAAGAAGGACAGCCTTGGCACGGCAAGCCCTCCGATGTTGACAAACGCCTGCAGCACTCCCACCTGGACCTTTTGGATAATGTAATACCTGCCATACTCGTCCTGGCTTACGAGCGCAAGGTGTACGAGCTTGTCGATGTGGTAGTTGGCCACGCTCGGGCTCGAAAAATCCAAGTCGCGCTGAACTTCTCGCACCCCTACAGGCCCTTTTCGCTTTATCATATACATGTATACCTGCAGAGTCTTTCCCTTTAGCTGCTCCTCTATCCTGTCGTTATTGTTATTGTTATTGCTGCTACCGCTGCCGCCGTCAGCCCGCTCGCTATCTTTGGACAACTAGGTTGTTCACGTAATGCTGAGGTGGAGCTCTTTTGAAATGCTATAAAGTTATCGTAGTGAAAATATACACATGGCGCCGCTGACCAGACTCGAACTGGTGACCCACTGGTTAACAGCCAGTTAAGCTCCGAAGCACAATATTGCGCTTTGAATTTGCTCTACCATGCTGAGCTACAGCGGCGCAAGTATACGCAAATTCCATGCACAAAATAAATGTTTTGAGAGACAAAATCACTTGAAAGATTTTGCGACAAGAAAAAACTTTATTGTTGTGTGCATGTGTGGGAAAAGAGCCGTTTGTGAGGAAAGGGAGAAGAAGGAAGGAAGAGAAAACCTTACATGCCTTCTTCACGGGAGTAGACGTACAAACCGTCAAGGAAGACACGCTGGTCTTTGTCCTTTATCTTGGTGGATTGCTCGATGTTTGCTGCAGTCTGCGAGACATCATCAAGACTTGGGCCTTTTACGACGACATCCTCGCCTTGGACCTCCACCTTGGTGGCATCGCCCTGAATTCTTGCGACGCGTGCGGAACGCTCGCCGAAAAAGTTCTCCACGTGGACTTCTTTGCCTTTTACCTTTACTGCGATTGGAAAGTGTGCAAAGATGATCTTGACCTTGTACGTGTAACCCTTCTCAACGCCTTTTACCATACTTGTCACGATGCTCCTTGCTGTGTTGGTAACTGCAAGGTCGCGCTTTCTTTTGCCGTACGGCTTGATGACGACCTTGTTGCCCTCAACTGTTACCGTGGCCGGTAATTTCAAAAAGTCCTTTTTGACCGTGCCGAGCTTACCCTTGACTGAAAGGAAGCTCCCTTCTTTAGTCGCCTTGACGCTAGCGGGTATGACGACCTCTGCCATTATCTTTGTCTGCTCTTTATCAGTAGACGTAACCAACTAGAACCCCTCCTAATCCTTGTTCCTGCGCCTCGTGGTGGGACATGATGCCTTTACTGGTAGAAACAAGCAGTATACCCATGCTGTACGCCGGCAGAAACTGCCTCTCCCAGTCAAAGTACGCGTCTTTTTTCACGGAAAAGCGCGGGGTGATGATGCCGCATTTGTTTATCTTGGCCAATAGCTGTATGCGGAACTTGCCTGCCCTGCCGTCATCTACCTGCTCAAATTCGCCTATATAGCGGTGCTTTTGCATCACGCGGAGCACTTCGCTTGCGAACTTGGATGATGGGAGCACGATGCATTCCCTCTTTCTTCTAGTCTCGTTGTTGTAGATGGTGGTGAACATGTTTGATAGGACGTTTAGTGCTGGCATGTGTACTCTCTTCCACCTACTCGAATTTCTTGAATCCTAGGCTCTCAGCCACTTCCCTGAAACACTGTCTGCAAAGCATCAGGTTGTATTTCCTGATGAGCCCGTTATATGAACCGCACCTTTTGCACCAACGCACTCCTCTTCCATGCGCAAGCTGCTTGCGGCCCGTTGTCGCGTATTCTCTTGGTTTAGGCATTGTGATTATTACTGAACCTCCGCTCCATATTGCTCCCTAAAGTACGCAATCGCGTCCTCTTTGGTTATCCTGTGGCTCTTGCCGACCTTGGCGCGTTTTCTGCTCTTGCGCGCGATCCTATACCCAGGCCTTACAAGGACGATGTTCACGTCCATCCCAAAGATGCCAATCTCAGGATTGTACTTTGTGCCCGGTATGTCTATGTGTTCATGTATGCCTATAGAAAGGTTGCCAAAATTATCAAATGAGGACTCTTTTAGAACGTTCTTTTTTGCCGCGATAATGCGCTTTAGGAATTCTGTCGCCTCTGTGCGTCTTAGCGTCACCATTGCGCCTATTGGCTCGCCCTGGTGGATGCCAAAGTCGCGCACCGTCTTTCTCGCTCCCCTTATAGCAGGTTGGTGGCCTGTCAGCTCTGTCAGTGCCTTTTTCGCCTTTTCCATTGGCTCGCCGGACTTGCCGACTCCGATATTGACTACTACCTTGTCGACTGCGATCCTCTTCATGCTGTTGTCGCTGCTGCTTTCCATGACTTGGCTCATCCTGTCTAATTCACCTTTATTACTGGCTTGTCCTTGCCGACTACCATGACCATTTCCACTGGGAGTTCTACTGTTCTGTCGCCAAACGAGACGAATGCGCGGGTCGGAAGCGAGAAAATCCCCTCCCGGAGATCGTCAATCTTGCCCACCTTGCCGGCGTTTTCGCCCGTGATGATGAGTGCCGTCGATCCCTTTTCAAATTTGATGTAATCCTTTACCTTTGCACCAGGGAGTTCAAGCAGGCACGTGTCGCCGACCTTCATGTTGTTCGCGTCGGTGATGAGCGTCTTGCCGTCATGGAAGCCATAGTGCAGTTTCTTGCCTTTGGTAGTGACCTTGCTTGTTATCTTGGCCAATTTCACTGTCTTTTCTGCATCCTCTACCATCACTGGCGCAAGGAGTTCCGAGTCCTTGGGGACTAGACGGTATGCTTGGCCGTTTGCAAGCTCTACTACATCCATCAGGCCCACTGCTAGGTTCGGGTCGCGCCTTACTATGCCATCGACCTTAACCTTGCCCTCGTTGAGTATTACTTGTGATTCCTTGGCGGTGTGCGTCACTTTGATCGCGTCACGCAGGACCATGCCGAGCGGATATGCACTGTCCTTCGGGTGCGGTCCCGGCTTGACCCTCATGACAAACTGGCTTTCCTTCCTTCTGATGTCCCAGAAGGTCGGCGCCATCTGTCTCTTTACTCTGGTTGCTCCACTTCTCCTTCCCATTAGCTAGTTTTCTCCTCCTCTGGTTGTTTTTCTTTTTTTGCTGCAACTTTGGTTTTCTTCTTGGACGCTGCTCCGTCTGTCTTTCTTGGTGATGCTTCAGCGCTGTCAGCCTTTGGCTTTACTTCTGACTTCTGCCTTTTTTGGCCACTAAGCATCGCCGACCTGTATTTGTCATCCGTCTTGAGTCCTGTGATCATTACATTTGAGGCGTGAATGGGAACCTTGACCTGACCTCCGCGCACCTTTTCGCGCTGTATGCCTTCTATCTCCAAAGTGCCTTCAACTGTGTTGACCTTGTCTACTCTACCCTCTATTCCCTTGTACTCGCCCCGCATGACCTTCACCGAATCGCCTTCGACTACCCTGGCGCTGCGCCTCTTGTACTGCTGGCGCAGGTTGTCAGACAGGGTTGCACCGACCATTTTATCGCGCTGGTGCTTTGGGACGTGCAAGAGTTTTGGATTTATCCTCGCCATATCAACAAAACGCCTCTAGACAATCATTCCTGCGAGGTTTGCGATCCTCGGCCACTTTTCCGCCGCTTCACTTGCAACAGGTCCCTTGATGTCGGTCCCTTTGATCTCGCCTTCTGGGGTCACGAGCACCGCGGCGTTGTCTTCAAATGCTACACGAACCCCGTTTGGTCTGCGTATTGGGTACTTTTGTCTTACAATCACCGCGCCAAATATCTGCTTGCGAAGCTCGGCCGGTCCCTTCTTTACTGTAACTGTGACAAAGTCGCCAACTGCTGCCGCCGGCAAGCGGGAGTGTCTGCCCTTGTATCTTGTCACCTGCGCGATACGCAGCACCTTTGCGCCGGTGTTGTCTGCGCATACAAGCTCTGCCGTAACTGGCAGCGCCCTTGTGATGTACGGGCGGAATTCCTCTACGCCCTTGGCTGAAACTGCTCTTGACTTAGCTCCTGCTGCCATCCTTTGTATTCACCTCAATCACTACGAACGAAACCGTCTTTGAAAGTGGCCTGCATTCTGCGATCCTGACCTCGTCGCCTTCCTTTACGTCCATGCATGTTGGGAGATATGCGTGGACTTTGGATCGCGACCTTTCGTATCTCTTGTATTTCTGGACAGGCCTAGGATACTCTTGCGTGACTACGATCATTTTCTTAGCCTTGGCGCTTGCCACAATGCCTGTCAAGAGTTTGCCTCTCACCGGGAGCGTACCGTGGAACGGGCAGAGCTCGTCCTCACACGTCTTGCGGGGGGCAATGACTGAAACACCAATATTTCTTACCATTTTTCTATCACACTATTTTTTCTTATAATCGCGATATACGATCCTCTGGCCTTGCTATCATCGAAGAACCACTTATAAAGCAAGCGCCATTTTGAGTTGTGATTTCGATTTTTTTTGCTGCAGCCTTTGGGATTATTTTTGTCGACGCGTTGTTGACCTTCGCCCTTATCGCAAGCGTGTTTTTTGTCTCAAAAACAATGGTGCCTGCAAGGCCAGCAAGCGCTCTGTTTGTTGACTCGATTATTTTTGCGTCAAGGCCAATGAGCTCATGCGCAAGGATGTTTGCCGCGGTTATCATGTTACGTCTTCGCCTTCCTTTCGTTGAGCAGCGTGAGTATGCGCGCAATGTCGCGCCGCATGTACCTTATCTCACCGGAGTGCTTTTTCAACGTGCCTTTCGTCTGCTCTGACCTGACCTTTGCAAGATCCGCCTTCATCTCTGAAAGCTTTTGCGAAAGGTCTGTGTCGTTCATTTCCCTGAGTGTCTTTAGCTTAAGCCTGGCCATTGTTTGTCTCCACTCCTGTTGTCTGCGCCGCTATTGCCTCTTCTCCTTTTTCTGCAGCTGCTGGCGCCTGTGCGTTGCCACCTTCGATCATCTGAAAGTCCTGCGGCAGTTCTGCCTTTGATGCAATTCGGAGCTGTATACCCATGAGACCCATCTTTGTCAGGACAGACGCAACGCCTGTCTGGACTATCTTTCCCGCCACATCTCCGCTCTTTGGCACTACGCCTACCGTGTGTTTTTCAAAGTGCGCGCGCTCTGTGCGCAGCTTGCCTGAAATTGTCACTTCGACACCAAGCGCTCCCTGGCTCATTATCGTGTTAAGCGCCCACATCGACGCCCGCCTGAACGCCGTCCCGCGCTCGATGAGCTGCGCGATCCTGTTGCACATGATGTTTGGGTTCAGCTCTGGGCTTGTTACTTCAAGTACCGAGATCTGCGGGTTTGACAAGCCAAACCTCTGCTCTATTCTTGCCATGAGATCCTTGATGCCTGTTCCCTTG
>DASZTR010000045.1:0-20598 GCA_035547955.1 Nitrososphaera sp.
GCAAAAACTAGGCAACTCGTGTCTGAAGGGCAGGATCAGCTGCAAGGCAATTTTGGGCAGGGGCAAGAAGACGACAGGCCGCATGAAGGTTACAACAACGGTCATTGGGAGAGGTTGCCAGCGTAACTTGGAAAAATACAAGATATCTCATATGTGAGTGTCAGGAGAAAGAGAAAATAAAAAGTGCAGCAAACCAGGGGATTGATCCGTAACAAGCTGGCTGGAATTCTCGCAATGGCAGCCGGCCTGCTCTTTCTCGCCTCCGGCTACCACCCGAGCACGGCCATGTACGATCTGGTCGCCGCTGGCCTAAAAGAGTACACTACCAAAGATGTCTGGCAGGCAGCGGTCGTGCCTATCGGGCTGCTTGCATTGGTCGCGCAGCTTGGAGGCATCGTTGTGATAATCGGCGGAGTGCTGTTCTTTAAAAACAGGATTACGAGCGGCAAGTTCCTTGTCATGATAGGGACGGGGCAGGGCGTCCTCACGATAATCCTCAGCCTGGTGCTCGGCCTTGCATCCGAAGGGACAGGTTTTCTTACCAGCTACCTCCTCTGGTTTACCGGCACCGCAACAGGGATCGGGATTATCCTTTCCATAATTTCCAGGACAGTGGCAACGGCATCTGCTGGCAAGGCACGCAGCAGGTGGCAGCGTCAGCAATCATGACCCTGCATATTGTTCCTAAACCTGAAAAATACTCTGTCGATTAATTTATTATGGCGCCAGCGCCATCTGGGAGATATATACATGTCCTCTTCTCCTCAATTTAGGATTGACAAGGATTCGCTTGGCGAAGTGCAGGTTCCATCTGACGCTTACTATGGCCCCTTTGCGTCAAGGGCAAAGGAAATGTACAAGGTCACAGGTCAGAAGGCCCATGCCAACCTTGTACGCGCCTTTGTGATGATAAAGCGCTCTGCAGCACTTGCAAACAAGGAACTAAAAATGCTGGACGCAAGCAAGGCCGATGCAATCGTCAACGCCTGCGACGAGATCCTCGCTGGCAAGTTGCTTGACCAGTTCGTGGTAGAGGCCATAAACTCTGGCGCCGGCACCGCCTTTAACATGAATACGAACGAGGTGATCGCAAACAGGGCGCTGGAAATCCTAGGCAAGAAAAAAGGCGATTACGCGGCAATCAGCCCAAACGACCACGTCAACATGTCCCAGTCATCCAACGACACCTTTCCCACCGCGATGCACGTCGCAATCCTGCTCAACATGGAGGAGGCAGACAAATCTATCACCGTCCTGATAGATTCGCTCCAGAAAAAAGCAAAAGAGTTCGATGACGCCATCAAGATCGGAAGGACGCACCTGATGGACGCAATCCCAGTAACCCTTGGCGCCGAGTTTGAAGAGTACGCCTACTCGCTCTCAAGGGCGCAAAAGAGGATGCGCGAAGCTATGGATGGCCTACGCGAGGTGGCGCTTGGCGGCACAGCCGTAGGGACGGGCGCAAACGCGCCCAGGGGCTACCGCGAGCTTGCAATAAAGCGCCTCTCTGAAATATCGAGACTGGATCTGAGACCTTCTGGCAACATGTTTTATTCACTGCAGAGCAAGTTCGACGTCGCAAACGCGTCGTCGGCGCTGCGCAACATCGCAATAGAATTAACCAAGATGGCAAACGACATACGCCTGATGGCGTGCGGACCCGTCGCCGGCCTTGCAGAGGTGCTGATACCCGCCGTGCACGCGGGCTCGTCGATAATGCCTGGCAAGGTCAACCCGTCCCTTGCGGAATGCCTGAACATGGTCTGCTTTAGCATCATCGGAAATGACGTTTCTGTTGGCATGGCTGCGCAGGCAGGACAGTTCGAGCTGAACGTCATGCTCCCTGGCATGTTAAAGAGCATGCTCGACTCGACTGATATGCTGAAAAACTTTCTGCCGATATTTGCCGCAAACATGATAGACGGGATAAAGGCCAACAGGGAGCAGCTGGCGTCCTACATAGACAAAAGCCCGGTGCTCGTCACCTTGCTGAACCCGTACATAGGATACCTAAAGGCGGCAGAAATTTACAAAGAGTCTCTGAAAACGAACAAGAGTATCAGGGAGCTCGTCCTTGAAAAGAAGTTGATGACCAAAGAAGACCTGGACAGGGCGTTGTCAAAGGAAAGCATCCTGGGCGGCTCTAGCTAGTCTCTCCGCTTTTTTTGTTATCCTCACATCTCGTTTTGCTGCTGGCCGCTACTGGCAGAATCGGAGGCAATCTCTTTTTTCCTCCTAATCCTTTGCAGCTCCATCACCGTGGTCACGATGAGCGCTATCTGCAGCACGTATCCTCCAGTTATGAGTACGACGGCGTTAAACGGCTTTGAGAACGTGGTCATTATTTCTACGTGTGGAGGAGCAAGCGAGTTGCCGACCATCACGGCTACTGCGAGCGGTATGCACGCGTACAGCTGCTTTTTGTAGCCAGCCAAAGTGAGCACGGCAAGCGCGATGAACACACACTCTAGCGCGATCGCCCTGTCAAGGAACGCCGGGTTGCCAGAAGGGATTGCAATCGCGCCCGTGACCGCTACTGCCGCAAGGACCACTGCTACTGCACTGACTCTGCGCATGTACGGGTGAAAATGCGCGTCTTAGCAATTAAAGCGTTTCAGCAAGTACTCCAGCAGCGCGACGGCGTTGTTGTGTTCTGCGTCTTTGGCCGCAAACAGCAAGGTCACGGGGCCCTGTTTCTCTTTTTCAAGGATTGCCTTTGCAAGCTCTTGTTTCCCATCAAGCTCGATAAAATAGCGTTTCTTAAAGCCGTCCCACTTTTTATCATCGTGAGAGAACCACTTGCGTAGCGCATCGGACGGGGCAATATCCTTCAGCCACAGGTCCACGCTGTCCTTGCTGATGCCTCTTGGCCACAGCCTGTCTACAAGCACGCGGTAGCTCTTCTTCTCTTTGTCTTCTTTTTTAAGAGAGTAGATCCTCGCTATCCTTATCAAAGTAATGCGTATTGTTTTACGCAGAATTGCAAGATAAACTGTACGTGCGAGCGCGTTTAGTTTAATACCACTTGAATAGTATAGTTGCGACGTATATGAAGGCTGCACGCATAATCAAGACAAAAGAACCCCTGAAGGTCGAGGATATTGCTACACCAAAGCCGAGCGGCGAGCAAGTTCTTGTAAAGGTGGACAGCGCAGGAGTCTGCCACAGCGACCTGCACCTGTGGGAAGGAGGCTATGCCGGCCCGCAGGGCGTTTTCATGAAGGTCGAAGACCGCGGGGTAAAATTCCCCTTGACGCCAGGCCATGAGGTCGCCGGGTCGATAGTAGAGGTGGGCGACAAGGTCACAGGATATGCCAAGGGCGAAAAGGTGCTCGTCTACCCGTGGATAGGCGACGGGGTGTGTCCCGCGTGCAAGGCCGGCGAGGAAAACCTGTGCGACGCGCCAAGGTCGCTTGGAGTCTACCAGGACGGGGGATATGGCGAGTACGCGCTGGTTCCAAGCTACAAGTACCTTGTAAAACTAGGCAACTATGACACTGCTGCTGCGGCGTCCCTCGCCTGCTCTGGCCTTACCGCGTTTACAGCAGTCAAGAGGGCCGCAGTGAAGGACGGCGAGACGCTCGTGATAGTCGGGGCAGGCGGCCTTGGGCTCATGGCGGTGCAGATAGCCAAGGCCACGATATCCGGTGCAAGGGTTGCCGTCGTCGACATTGACGACAAAAAGCTGGACGAGGCCAAAAAACTCGGGGCTGACATCGTGGTGAACTCAGGCAGGGGCGACTCTGTACAAGGGGTCAAGGACGCCACAAAGGGCCTTGGCGCGGAGGCGGTAATCGACTTTGTCAATAACGCCAAGACGGCTCCAAACTCGTTTAACATGCTGAGGAAGCGGGGCAGGCTCGTGATGGTTGGCCTTTTCGGGGGCTCGATGGAGCTCAACCTCCCTCTAATACCGCTGAGGGCGTTTACGCTTACCGGTGCGTACACAGGCAAGTACGCCGACCTGGTGGAGCTGGTAGAGATCGCCAAAAAGGGCAAGATCCACTCGGTGGTGACGCGCAGGTTCAAGCTCGACGAAGTGAATACCGCGCTCGAAGAACTAAAGGGCGGCAAGATAATCGGCAGAGCGGTAATCAACCCCTAGCTGATTGCCTTTTTCCTTCCTTCTTTTTGGACAAGACAAAAAGTCAGTACGGGTAAATCATCATTTTTGGTATTACATCTTTAACTGATCCACGTACACTCTCTTCCAATGCCTTGTCAGATATCCTGGTGTTTGAGAAAAGATAGTATGTATCCCGCCGGCAGGATTTGCTCCAAAACGGCATGTGCTACCTATCTTGTTTGAGCCTGCGACTCTTCGGTTACTGCTACCTGTACGCCCGATAGGCTGCTACACGTGGTCAGCTACATGATGTTATAGCCGACATCTACAGCCGAAAGCTCTACCAGGCTGAGCTACAGCGGGACAGTTCCGTTGGCTGCGAGAATGCTATATAATCGTTGTATCTTTTTTACCCGCAATAAAATCAGGATTTTAAGGTCCGTATGGATACTTCATGGTACAAAGTTAGTGGCAAAGGCTGCTTTTTGATGGGTCGGCGGCTGTGCAGCACACTCTTGTTGCCCCCACCCCACCCCCACGCACGGAAAAGAGCGGTTTAGCCTGCATCGACAATCTCTTATTCTATTCCAGGTATCGTGCGACATCAAGGGCAAAGTACGAGATTATCCTGTCTGCGCCAGCCCTCTTCATGGCCGCAAGCGAGGCCACCTTCCACTGTTCCTCGTCAATCCAGCCCCTCATGCCTGCCGCCTTTATCATAGCGTACTCGCCTGATACGTTCTGCACGGCCAAGGGCACTGAAAACTGTTCTTTTGCGCGCCTGACAAGGTCGAGGTATGCAAGGCCGGGCTTGACCATAACCATGTCGGCGCCCTCGTCGACGTCGCTGGCTATCTCGCGCATCGCCTGCCTTGGGTTTGCGTACGACACCTGGTAGCCTGCCTTGTCAATTGCGCCCTTTTTCTTCGCAAACGCCGCTGACCGGAACGGCGCGTACAGCGACGACGCGTGCTTGGCAGAATACGAAAGTATTCTGGTTGCGAAATGGCCGCTGCTGTCAAGCGCTCTGCGTATCGCGCGCACCTGCCCGTCCATCATTGCGGAGGGCGCGACGATGTCTGCGCCCGCCTCGGCGTGGCTCTGCGAAATCTCTGCAAGGAGGCCTAGGGTGGAATCGTTGTCAACCGCTGTTGTAGCAGTGACAGTGCCCTTGCGCATCAGACCGCAGTGCCCGGACAAATTGTACTGGCAGACGCACACATCCGTAATCACGTCGAGCGACCTGCCAAACGCCGACTTGATCTCCCTCGTCGCGCCTTGCACGACGCCATTTCTGTCAGCAGCTGCCGATCCATCGCCGTCACGGCTTTTTGGTATCCCAAAGATTATGATTGCCCGGATCCCTGCGTCGAATATCTTTTGCACGCTCAAAACCGCGCCCTTGAATGAAGGCGCGACGGTCACGCCGGGCATGGCCGCTACTATCGTACCGCCCTGCCCTTGCTGCGGCCTCTCCTCTGATACAAAGACCGGGCAGATCAGGTGGTCGCGCCTTAGGCCCGCCACCGAGAGCATGTCCGCGTATGCATTGTGCACCTGCTGCGCCACGGATGAGCGATGCCCTGCGCCGGCGTATGAATGAATACGTCGCCGGCGCACCGAGCACGTTTTTATGGCAGCCTTCTGCATCATGGCAACAGGCAGGTGTGGGGGAGGATAGACCATAATGATGGAGGCGCAAAAGCGGCAGGAAACAATCACCGACAACGGCCTGAGCTGGACCTATATCCAGAGGCCTGCATACGTCGACCTTGCGACTCTTGGAGAGCGCTACCCAACGTTCCACAAGCTCAACTTTGAGGACTGCCTTTCCAAGATCCAGCTCCCAAAAATAGATCGCTATGCAGATCACATGTTCATAGTGCTCCACTTCCCGACTGCCGACAAAGAGCGTGGCTTTGTGTTCTCGCAGCTGTCGATATTCATAGGCCCTAGCTTCGTAGTCACCGTTCACCAGGGGAACCTCAAGCCCCTAGAAGAGCTGTTCAACATGTGCAAGTCCGACGAGAAGACACGCCAGGCCATAATGGGCAAGTCATCCGGCTACCTCCTCCACAAGATAATCGACACGCTCGTCGACGACCTCCTGCACCTCTTGATGAAGGTGGTGGGCAACATAGAGGACATCGAGGATCTGGTGTTTGACGAGCGCGTTTCTGTTTCTAGGCAGATAGCGCTCCTGCGCCGCGAGATAACCACACTCAGGAGAATAGTCATCCACCTGCGCCGGACCGTACTGGATCTGACAAAGGAGGTGCAAAAGTTCTCAAGCGAAGACCTGACACTGTACTACAAAGACGTGCAGGACCACGTGGAAAAGGTGTATGAGGCCCTCGAAGAGGCAAAAGAGACCGTCGAAATCTACAAGGATACCGACTATGTGTTGAGCACAGAAAAGACTAACAAGATCCTCGGTGTGCTGACCATCATATTCACACTTTCAATCCCGGCCGCAGTAGTGAGCGCGTTTTACGGCATGAACGTCAATATCCCCGGAGGCATAGAAACGGGCCCTTGGACGCAACTTGGACCCTACACCACGTTCATTTTCACAATAGCAGTCTCGACCGGGGCCGCTGGTCTCATGCTCCTGTATTTCCGCAAGCAGAGCTGGCTATAGGAAATCTCAATTTCTATATAATTTTTGTTTTATTTGGCTAGTGATATTGTAATTTTAACGATGATTGGGATCGGGTACAAAAATTCCTGTTTTTGGAAGCAAAGGGTATATATCCTGGCGATCCATCAGAGATGAAGGGTTGGCGGCAGGAAAGAATGAGGTATTAGTTAGTGGATATGTTTGTACGCCCCACGGCAAACAGACTGCATCGCTGGTGGACGCGTGGAAAAAGAGCGCAAACATTGTCGACATGTATTTTGCCGCTGCGACGTTTTCCGACGAAAGCCTGCCGTACTTTCCGAACAGGGCCAACAACTATGTCCTCGCGTCATATGCCCACATGGAAGGCGTCCTTGAAGACATCCGCAGAGGCGGCATGGACCGACTCGCGTTCATGTTCGGCCTGAACAGCCCGCTCTTTGAGCGCGTCGGAGACAAACTCAACTACGTCTCACTGTACTTTACAAAGTACTCAAATGGCGACCCGGCGATAGGCGACCTTGCAAACGTCATCGCAAGACGCGACAGGGTGAAAAAGGCGAGCCTTGCAGAGATGCAGCTTTTGACCGTCGAGCAGCCAAGGTTTGCGTTCCCATACTCTAAGAATCTTGTCATCCTGGAGGTGGAGGGCTTTGAGACGCACCAGACCGACCAAAAGTACTGCGAGCGCACGAGACGTGACGTGGCGAGAAAGGGCATATTGCTGAACAACCTGGTAAGTTTCTCCATCCTTGAAAAATTAAAGTAGTCCACAGTATTCCCATTCCGCAACTCCTAAAAGCAATGGATGCGATTAAAGTCTGGCGTACATATATGATGATAAAGTCGCAGATGGATGATCTGGTCTGGGAGTGCAGAGAAGAAAGCGACATGGATAGAAAGGTCGCGCTGTACAAGCTGATCCGCAAGCTGCTCCCAAACCCGCCAAAGATGCCGTCGATGGTCACAGACGACTACATTAATTCTGCGCTTGACAACATCTGATGCATCCGCAGTAGTCAACCAAATGATTAACGCGGTTTGCTCCATAAATCGATATATTGAATCAGAAAATTTCAATCAGATCAAAATCAAAATATGGCGAGCAAGAATGGAATTACTGTCGCGTCATTTGTAAAGACATTAGCCGCAATCAAATGCTGGAATGTTAACGACACGTTCAATCCAAGCCTATCACTGGACAAGATCAAAAATGAGCCATACAAATGGGATGATCAGAAAAGGCCGGTGAGGCCCATCCATTCGGTTAGCGAGATAAGGCTCGTTTCAGAAACCATCAAGAACTTCTCTCATATCTGAAGAATCTGAATGAGGAGCTAGGACAAATTGCAGTTGATTTAAAAATATGTGCACTATCGGCAAGAGTGGAAAAAAGCTTCTGAAGGCCATGAGAGCAAAAGTCGTCTGATTGCCGATGCGATACTGTACAATTGACACCTCTTTCCACCATAATATCCAGATACAAAAAACCAAATGTTTTGAAAGGATGGGCATGTGCGGACTTTTGATGCACGGCAAAAAGAAGCTCAACGCTTAAATATGCTGGATCTTGACAAAATTCCTGAATTATATTGAGCAAGCCGATGGAACTTGGCGCACTAAAGATCGGTTCGTACATTATCATCGACGGTGAACCTTGCAGGATCGTCTCGTACGACCACAGCAAGCCCGGAAAGCACGGCTCGGCCAAAGCCAGGATAAACGCTGTCGGCGTCTTTGACGGTGGCACTCACCCGTTCGTTGGCCCAGTGACTACGAGAGTCGAGGTGCCCCTGATTGACAAGCGCAACGGCCAGATAATCTCCAAGAACGGCGACACGCTCCAGATAATGGATCTAGAGACGTTTGAGGTGTTTGAGACGTCATCGGTTGAGGACGAGATAAAGGACAAGCTCCAGGACAACGTCAACGGCCGCGAGGTAGAGTACTGGAAAGTACTTGACAGGGTAAAAATAGTCCGCGTAAAAGGCTAATCCATCTTTTCGTTTCGTTAAGTTCATACGCTAGCGGCAGGGACATGACTGTCGGATGCTGATGACGTGAAGGAAGAGCCGTCTGACAATATGTGGTGACGAGGATTATGAGTCCTGAGGCATCCAATTTTGCTATTATGTGCCCTTTCTCTTCCTTTTCACCATTTTTGCGCGCGGGTTTATTATGGAATCCAGCGCGTTCCCGATGAGCGCAAACGCAAGGCCCGTAAGGGCTATCATGAGTCCTGGAGGCACTATCCACCACCACAGCCCCCGGACAGCCGCCCCGCCAGAGTTAGCATCGTGTAGTATCTGGCCCCACGTCGGGATCGACGGGTCGCCAAGGCCGAGAAATGAGAGCGCGGCCTCGCCGAGGATGGCGCTCGGCACCGCAATCGCGATGCTCGCAAACGTCAGGGGCAAGAGCTGCGGGATTATGTGCCTAAAGATTATCCGCAGGTCAGACTGGCCCATCAATTTTGCGGCCTCGACGTACTGCAGGTTTTTCAGCTGGAGCGCAAGGCTCCTGCTTATCTTGGCCATGCCGACCCACCCAAAGATGACCAGAAAGCCGGTTATCAAAAAGATGCTGCGTCCTACCGTGACCGAGAGGATGACCAGCAGAGGAAGTGTCGGCAGGGAGTAAAATATATCGTTTATGCGCATCAGCCCTTCGTCTGTCCTCTTGCCCTTGTAGCCGGCCACCACGCCATACACCAGGCCAATGAGTATCGACGCTATCGACACGGTGAGGCCGATAAAGAGCGCTACCGGTGCAGCCCATAGGATACCTGTCGCAAGGTCGCGGCGCAGCTCGTCCGTTCCCATGAGCCCGTACACCTTGCCCCCGAGTATGACGCCCGAATCCGTGACTGCGTCGTCCTGGCCAAAGAGGTAGAATGTCTCGCGGATGACGTACGTGCCCTTTAGCACGCGGTTTTCTTTCTGGCTGTCCGAAAATATCATCACCTGTGGACTCGACGGATCCTGCTGGTACGCAAAGGCGCCTGTGTAGGCACGCAGGTTCTCTGCTATGCTGCTGTCGGTGGAAAAGACCCTGCCCGAAAACTCGTTGCTGGCGCTACCTGCGTCTCCTTGGGAAGAAGAAGGTGCAGGAAGAGGCGCAAAGTAAATCCTGAAATCCTTGCCGTCCGGCCTGAGCACGTCTGCCTGTAGCACCGGCTGCGTGTTGCCGTATTTGGCGGCGTAGAGTAGCATAAAGTCGCTCGGGTACGAATCATAGTTGAAATTCACGGTGTACGAGTACGTGACCGTCCTACTGCCGCTGCCTGCGCTGGACGTAGACACGGAAGCGTCATTGGCATGCAGTACAAAGTGCTCAGGTACCTTGGGGCCAAACCCGATGTTCGTCCACGCCGGCGCGGCCGACTTGGGTAGGTCTATCCAAAAGTCGGGGTTGTTCCATTGCCTGTACGAATCAAGCGGTATCGCAACCACCGAGTATATCGTCATCAGGATGAGGCCGAGGAGTATTGCAGCCCCCAATAGGCCGCTTTTGGAGTGCCGGAACTCCCTTAGCACCTGTGACTTTGAAATTGCCGATGCAGCTGCCGACGACCAGCTCATCCTCCCACCTTCACCCTCGGATCGAAGTACGCATAGACTATGTCAGTGACAAAGATGGTGATCACGAAAATGACTGTCGAGACGTAGGTGAGGCCGATTATGATGGGTATATCCAAAAAGCCTATTGCATTATAGTAGAGGCTTCCCATGCCCGGCCAGTCAAACACCGCCTCGATGATTATCGCTCCGCCAAAAGAGCCCGCAAGGCTGAGCGCGATCACGGTCAGTATCGGTGGGGCCGCGTTTTTCAGCGCGTGGGAGTAGATTATCCTTCTTTCAGGCACGCCTGCCGCCCTCTTTGCAGCAATATAGTCTTCTCCCAATATGCCCACTACAAAATACCTGACAAAGTATGCCCACGAGCCAAAGCCGACTGCGACTATGGTTATCAGCGGCAGTATCATGTGGTACAGCAGGTCGGGCAAGTATGCGGGGTCTGACGGCGCGGTAAGCGGCGTCGCGCGCGCCGGAAAGATGTGGTACGTAAATGCAAACGCAAAGATCATTAGTATCCCCAC
This sequence comes from Nitrososphaera sp., assembly GCA_035547955.1. Taxonomy (GTDB): domain Archaea; phylum Thermoproteota; class Nitrososphaeria; order Nitrososphaerales; family Nitrososphaeraceae; genus Nitrososphaera. Next base: position 10,786 of record DASZTR010000045.1, read on the forward strand.
CCACCACGTGGGGAAACTCCCACTAAACACCGCAAACGCCGAATTGAGCCTGTCTAGTACCGAGCCGGATCTGTTGGCAACGTAGGCGCCTAGGTACAGGCCGATGACCGTTATTATCAGCGTCGACGTGGTAAAAAGCAGGACAGTCTTTGGCATCCTCTCGAGGATGATGTCTCTGACGCTTGAGGAGCCGCTGTCGCTTGTGAAAAAGTTGGACCTGCCGAGGTCGAGCGTCATCACTTTCAAGACGGTGTTCGTGAACCTTTTCGGGGAGTACCACGGCTCGTCAAGGCCGAGGGTCTTTATCTGGAGCTGGATCCTGTTGTCAATGTACTGTTGCCGCTCCTGCGCCGTCTGGAATTTCAGCTTACTGTGGTTGACCTCGTCTACGACTGAAAACCTGGCCGCGTCAATCAGCACCTTGTCCATCGTGGGCCCGAGGAGCGCTATTGTGAGGACGAGCGTCGCAAACAGCACGATGAGCATGTTTGCCGAGCGCCTTATCAGAAAGCGGCCAAAGCCTCCCACTGCCAATCTTTTGTTTCTACACCCTCTCTACAGCTCTTGGCGCTGCTTTTCTATTTTAATGTCTGCTTCTGCTTCTGTCTTTAATTGCCTTGACGATGTAATGGTCATAGCCAGTCCTTGCAAGCTTGGCTATTGCAATGGCAGACGCGCTTGCCGCCGACAGGACGAACAGGGAAGTGCTCACCGACAGCAAGAGCGAGTTGCTATTGCCACCTCTCATTGCCATGCCTACTGCAATCAGCACAGCTGCGGCGCACATCACGGCGAGCGCTACCTTGGTGGCCGCTTTGAACCTGCTCTGCAGGCGCACTGAAAGCGCTGCAGGCCACAGGTACACCGCGCCGATGAGCGCGCTTGCTACTGCGCCTGCCGCCACAGCCCCTGTGTCGCCACCTGCTGCCGAGGCGTATACCCTTTCTGATGCCATCAGTATCCCAAATAGCGGGTACACCGCGGCCTTGACCGTAGCCTGCAGCCATGGCTGCTGCCGCTCATAATCTGCTACCTGTGGGCTGAATGAATAGTAGACGGTGTTGAAAGCATTCATGAAAGCAGAGCCGGAGACGGTTGACAGGATATAGTGCTCCCTAAAGTTGCGCAGGTACTGCACCTGCGGTGTAAGCTCGGAGCCAAACGCCGCAGTCGCGATGAGGCAACCTGACGGCTGTGCAGGCTGCTGTTGTTGTTGCTGTTCTTGTTGTCCTCCACCATTATTGCTGCCTGCTGTAGTAGTCGTGCCTGTTGAGCTGCTGTTGCTGCTGCCACCGGAAGTCGCCGTATTGGTAGCTACTGCAAGAATGGTGTTGGTCGAAATGTCCGGCCTGAACGCGTACTTGCTGTTTGCAAATATCTTCAGCTGGCTTGGCCCAGGCGTCAGTTTCGATGAGTTGTCCGCCGCCAGTTCTATCTTGAACGTGCCTGCGGTACTATTGCTGTCTTTTGTCGGCGTGGCCTCCCCCCTTGCCGCCACCTTTCCGTCCTTGTCGAATATGAAATAGTCCACCAGCGCGTCGTTGCTAGGCTTGCCGCCGACCTGCACGTCCACAGTCATCTGCGCAGGCTTGCCTATCTCTATAACCTGCGGGGCATCTACCTTTTCTATCGTAGCAAGCTTGGGGTTTTCGTAAGCCGACCAATGCCCCTGCTCAAACGGGTACGACGGGTCGCGGAACGCCTTGATGGTTATCGTTCCGCCCGCGATATTGTAGTTATCCAGATAGAACGGACCGTTGCTGATGACGGCGTTGTTATGCGTGTTAATCCAGGCGATGCTTGCGTCGTAGCGCTTTTTCGCCTCGTCTACGCTCACTATGCCCTTGAGGGCGACTGGCACATAGTTCTCGTCCTTCATCTTTTGTAGCTCTTCCTTTATTGCCTGCGCATGCTCTGGCACTATCGGGTCAATCCAATCGACGTTCTTGGCGGTTGCCTGGCTCCTTGAATAGGCGTACTTGCCTTCGGTGACGAGCCTTTCTGTGGCCGCGGTTATCTCCCAGGGCTCTGATGCCCACACGGGTGCAAAGTCTGCTATCTCTTTGTTGTCATAGTGCCAAAAGTTGACGTATTCTTCCACCGTGTCGTCTGATGTGAACTTGATACCCTTCAAGAGCGGAAGCGCCGGCGCGGTTGACGATGTGAACTCCGGGTCGACGGTCTGGTCGCCATTTCCAGAATCGGTGCCCCATTCAAAAGCAAAATACTGTCCAAACAGTAGATCGGACTTGTCCATTGGGATGCCGTTATGCCATTTTGAGTAGAGGAGCTTGTACGTGACCTTGCTCGTGGCAGTCGCGTTTGCACCAGCGTCCTTCCACTTTTGCGTGGCCGGATCCCACGTCTGCGCATCCTCTGCGACCTTTAGCTTGCCTGTCGGCCCGTTTGTAGAGATATCCGTCCATGGAGTTCTCATGGGGATTACTTCCCCAGTGTACGGATCGCGGAAGGTGGGGGAATCATAGATGGAGTAGAAGATGTCCCTGCTGTAAGTGTCTGACAGGCCGGCGATGCTGTTCCACGACCCTTGGTGGATCTGCTTGACGCCTATGTTGAGGGAATCTTTGCCGCTCTGCGTCGATCTGGCATTGAGAAGCGAGTACTTGCTCGTGATGCCTGCGCCAAAGTCGTTGACCATGCCCTTGAGGGAAGAGGAGGTTGCAAACGGTTCCGTCATCTGCACAAGGAATATCCTTACTGACTCCTGTATGCCCTCCTTGACCGCCATGTTCACGAGCTTGTTCCTTTCTTCCGCCGACGTAAAGTTGGCAAAGTTAATCTTCTGCGTGATGCTATCAAGCGTGGCGTTCTGGTAGTTCCAAAAGCCCGGCGTGTTCACTCCCGGCATGTCGCCTACCCAAGGCGCGTACATCTGTCCCGGTATTATCGGATTGTACTTCACAAACGCAGACGTGCCGGCGAACCCTTCGGTGTAAATGTTCCATTTCAAGTCCTGCGGGTTTGAACCATAGACGACGCTGTTGGCCTTCGTCAGGTCGCCAAAGTCCTTTTGGACGGTGAACCCTGCCTCTTCCAACTTTGAGGCGACGAGCTCGCCTATCGACTTTCTCGGAGCGTCGTCAGACCTTATCATGATCCTGACGGTGACGGGGTTCCCCTTGAACATCCACTTGTCGCTGCCGCTGCCGGAGTCCCTGGTCGCGCCCGCCGCAGTCATGGCGTCGCTAATCATCTTCTCGGCAAGGCCGGGGTTGTAGTTGAACCCAAATGACTCTACTGTGTCAATGATGTTGAGGTACTCGGGCGAGTAAATGCCAAAGGGGTCGATGAGGGGGCTCCCGTATCCCTTGAAGATCTCATTTACAATGAACTGGCGGTCGATCAGGTAGTTCATGGCAAACCTTACCTGCTTGATGGAGAACGGGTTGAGGGTGCTGCCGTCTTTTGACGGCGCGGGGTTCATCAGAAGCCCTGCAGAGCCAGCCGTCCTGTCGTACACTGTCAAGCGCGGGTCGTTCTTTGCGTCAACCGCTGATTCAAGCGGGATCTTGAAGTAATATGCGTCAAGGTTCCCTGCCTTGATATCCTGTAGGGCAAGGTTTTCGTCCTCGCGGTGGATAAACGTCACTTGGTCTACGTACGGTCCTTTCTCTTCCTGCTGCTGTTGAGCGTACGCAGCGTTAGTGTTGCCATTGAAAATCGCGGCGGTAGATGAAAACGCAGACAAAAGCAGTACCAGAATTATCGACAAGGATAGTACGGGTACCCTATTCACGACAGAAGTTACCCTTGGATCTCCAATATATCTTTCATGGTGCGCGTATGTACAAGTGTTTATTTTTGTAATGCGCTCCTTCTGTCAGGGTCGGGTATCGCTTCTATCAGCGACTTCGTGTACTGGTGTGCAGGGTTCAAGAGCACCCTGTCGATGGGGCCCGTCTCAACTATCTTGCCGGCGTTCATTATGGCAATGTCGTCGCCGACATAGCGTGCAGTTGACAGGTCGTGGGTGATGTAGATGTACGAAAGGGAAAAGCGCTGACGTAGCGCCTGCATCAGGTCAAGTATCTCGCCCCTCACCGAAACGTCAAGCATCGAGACCGGCTCGTCGGCGACGATGAGCGCCGGCCTCATGACGAGCGCCCTTGCGAGCGCGACCCTCTGGCGCTGGCCGCCGGAGAGCATGTGAGGCAGTCGCCGGGCGATCTCTTGCGCCGGCAAAAGCCTCACCTCTTCAAGGGCCTTTAGCGCTTTTTCTTCCCTCTGTCCCTTAGTGCTCGCCTTGTCGTGTATTGAGAGGGGCTCCATCACGATGTCTATTATCTTCATGCGGGGGTTGAGCGACGCGTAGGGATCCTGGTACACCATGTGCACTGATGCGCGAAAGTGCTTCAGCCTGTTGCCCGTGTACTTTGTTACGTCGTTACCCTCGAAGATTATCGACCCCGCATCCGGATCTACTGCACGGAGCACGAGCCTTGCGACCGTGGTCTTGCCTGAGCCTGATTCGCCTGCAAGTACCAGCACCTTGCCCCGTTCCAGTGTAAAGCTGACCCCATCCACTGCATTTACAAAATCCTGGCCTTTCTGGTGGATCATCTGCCGGAGGCTGCGCTTGACTGGAAAGTGCTTGCGCAGGTCTCTGACCTCGAGCAGCGGCGGCGGAGGGGGCGCCATATGTGTATACAAGGGCACTTGGCGCAGCCTTGTGATATAAACAATAATGTTGAAGTTATATATTCCGCGCAAGCGTGCCCTGCCCCTATCCCTGTAAAATGAGGCTTGCGGCACTGTTTTCTGGCGGCAAGGACAGCACCTTTGCCATCTATCGGGCGAGGCAGGCCGGCCATTCCGTCGAATGCCTCATAACGATGCACCCTGCAGCAGACGACAGCGCGCTCTTCCACTACCCCAACAGCCGCATTACGAGATACCTTGCTGAGGCAATGGGGCTCCCTCTGCTAGAATCAATCGTGTCCGGTACTGGCAGGGTTGCAGAAACCGAAGCGCTTGCCGCGGCCGTTGCGCAGGCAAGGTCGCTGTACGGCGTCGAGGGAGTCGTCAGCGGCGCCATCGCAAGCACATTCCAGAGGGGCGCGTTTGACCAAGCCTGCAAGGATGAGAACGGCCTCGAGCCCCTATCGCCGCTCTGGGGCGTCGAGCCTGAAAAATACTGGGCCGACCTCCTGGCAAACGGCTTTGTAGTGATGGTAGTGGGCGTCTCTGCGATGGGGCTTGAAAAGGAGTGGCTCGGCAAAATAGTCGACGGAGGTTCGCTTGAAAAACTCGTCTTGCTCTCGAAAAAATACGGCTTTAACCTGTCGTTTGAAGGCGGCGAAGCAGAGACGCTGGTCCTTGACTGCCCGCTCTACTCAAATAGGCTGTCAGTAAAGAAGGCAATAACCAAGTGGGACGGCCAGCGGGGAATATTTGAAATACTGGAAGCAGGCCTAGTAAACCGGTAGAGAGACAAATAGAAATGTTTGACAACCTGCGCGACGGGCTGAGAGGCGCGCTCAAGAAAATAGTGGGCGCATCTGACATCAACGAAGAGCTCATAGATTCATTGTGCAAGGATATACAGCGCTCGCTCTTGCTGTCAGACGTAAAGGCCGGGCTTGTCAAGACGATTACTGATAACCTGAAGCAGCGCGCGATGACAGAGCAGCCGCCAAAGGGACTCTCGCGCAAGGACCACATCGTCACCATCCTGTACGGCGAGCTGGCAAGGATGCTCGGCTACTCTGGGGAGATAATAACTACCATCGACAAGAAGGGCATAGACGACGACCCCGGCATCACCGCTTTCTTCAAGCCCGGCAAGCAGAACGTAGTACTCCTCCTCGGCATACAGGGCTCGGGCAAGACGACGGTGACGGCCAAACTCGCCCGGTGGCTCACAAAGCACGGCTACAGGGTGGGAGTCATCGGCACGGACACTTGGCGCCCCGGCGCGCTGACGCAGTTAAAGATGAACTGCGCCAAGATAAACGTCGAAGTCTATGGCGAAGAGGAGAGCAAGGACGCAGTAGGGATTGCAAGACACGGCCTTGAGCATTTCAAGTCGCAGAACCTTGACGTTCTGATAATAGACACTGCCGGCCGTCACAAGGAGGAGGCAGGTCTACTGCAGGAGATGGCCGAGATGCACAAGGTGTCGACGCCTGACCTAGCACTGCTGGTCCTGGACGGAACCATTGGCCAGCAGGCGTACAACCAGGCAGGGGCTTTCCATAAGGCGGCTCCGCTTGGCGGCATTATCATTACGAAACTTGACGGTACCGCAAAGGGCGGAGGCGCGCTTGCTGCCTCGGCTGCCACCGGCGCAAAGGTGATGTTCATAGGGACGGGCGAGCGCATCGACGACCTTGAGCAGTTCTCGCCGACCCGCTTTGTCGGGCGCCTGCTCGGAATGGGCGACATCAAGGCACTCCTGGAGATGGCAAAGGGCTTGGAGCTGCAGGCAGATGAGAACCAGGCTAGGAGGGTGATGTCCGGCAAGATGACGATAGAGGACTTTTACGCCCAGATGGAGCAGGTGAGCAAGATTGGCTTTAGAAACGTCATCGACAACATGCCCGGGCTCTCTGGCATGGTAAAAGAAGACCAACTGGACGCTATGCAGGCGCGCATGGAGAAGTGGCGCTTCATAATCCAGTCAATGACCCGAGATGAAAAGAAGGATCCTGACCTCATAAACGAGGCGCGGCGCAAGCGCATAGCCCGCGGCTCAGGGATGCCTGAGAGCGAGGTCAAGCATATGATCACGCAATACAACAACTCCAAGGCGATGATGAAGCAGTCCAAGGGCCGGCAGATGCAGGGCCTGATGAGGAAGTTCGGGCTTGGCTAATGCTGTAGCTGCAAACTCTTCTCCTTCTCTCCAGTCGTCGCTGCTGTTGCTAATAAAAGAGTATGATCTGTGCACGCACTGCCTATCGCGGCAACTGGCCGGTGGTATAAACAAGACCATCAGAAGGAGAAGGATGAAGGGAAGAAAAGCAGCCATGCCTTCTACAGGAGAAAAAAAATGCTACATCTGCAAGGGGCTCTTTGAGAGGCTTGATGAGGTTGCAAAAAAGGCGATGCTTGCGACAAAGCAGTACCGACAGTTCGACACCTTCCTTGTGGGAGCCACGCTTCCGACGCAGATGTATGAGCGGGAAGACGCGCTGCGCGCCCGGCTAAAGATCCGGGGGAGAGAGGGCGTCAAGAACCACCTGACAAAAGAGCTTGGCAAGCACCTTGCAAAAATGATGGCAGGGAAGAAAAAGAAAAAGAAGGCCGACTACATGCGGCCTGACCTGACAATCAATGTCGTGGTAGGCAAGGACGGCAAAATAGAGGCAACTGCAAGGGCAAGGCCTCTTGCCCTCCTATGCAGGTACGTAAAAAAAGAGCGCGGCCTACCGCAAAAGGCTGAGAAATGCCCACTCTGCCTCGGAAAAGGGTGGTGCAACCTCTGCGACGGCACCGGCCTTGCAGATCAAATGGGGAGCGTCGAGGGAATAGTCGCAAAACACCTCCTAGAAATGACGAGTGGCCAGGCACCGAAATTCTCGTGGATAGGGAGCGAAGACCAGTCCAGCCTCGTCCTTGGAAAGGGGAGGCCGTTTTACGCCCGGGTATCAGACCCAAAGGTGCGCAAACCTAGGAGGACGAGATTTGCAGAGTCAGGCGTCGAAGGGCGGATATTGGAAGTACTTGACGACGTGCCCGAGACGCAGGCGCGCTTTGTGGTCAAGACAAGGATCGCCTGCAAGTGCGACCGCGCTATTACGCCGGAAGACATTTTGAACCTAAAAAAGTCTCTTGCAGGAGCGCAGGCAAAGTTTGAAAACAGGGCCAAAATCGCAATAAAAAATATTCATTCTGTTGCACGGGTAGAGAAAACCACCGAACGCGAGTTTGCACTCACAATAGTGGCCGACGGCGGCCTCCCCATCAAGCAATTCGTAGGAGGCGAACAGTACATCGAGCCGAGCGTTTCGGGCATCTTGGGCGCAAAGTGCGAGTGCACCACGTTTGACATCCTCAAAGTAGATCTCTTGCAGGCCAAAACCCTGCAGTAGTTGGCGACATTTTGAGCACCATCTCTACTTATGGTGCCGGAGACTGAACAGGGCTCTTATCACTGCCTTTTTCGCAGAGGTATGTATGCATCGGGATGTGGCATCCCCTCTGAAACGAGGCACCTCCTTATCAGCCGCGGGCAGCAGCAACAACAATGATAGCAGCAACAGCGGCGGGCCGGTTCCTGACGAAGACGGCGTCATGATGTACGACTATGGCTGGCCGATAGGGGTTGTCTATAACCCCACCGTGGTTGCCGCGTATGGGCTGCAGTATTACGACGTTTATCAAAAGACCGGTGAGGTTGCGGCAAGGCAGAACCTGATAAACACGGCCAATTGGCTGCTAGAGAATGCCAGAGAACACCGTGGAAAAGAAAAAGGCGGCGATGGCAGTGGCAGGTGTTATTCGCTCTGGGAATACGGTTTTAGATGGAGGTGGTACGGTGGAGTCGAGCCTCCGTACGCCTCTGCCCTCGCTCAGGCCGAAGGGATAATCGTCTTGTTGCTTGCGCGTCAACTAGCGTCATCATCATCATTATCGTCGATAGCCGCGATGCAGGATCGATACCTCAAAGAAGCGAAAAAAGCCTTTGGCGCGTTTTTGGTCGACTATGACGACGGCGGAGTCGCAAGTGACGAGGGAAGGGACTCGACATTCCTGCAGCTCCTTGCCAAACCGGGTTTCCAAAAGACCTACGTGCTAAACGGCCACACAAACTCGCTGATACACATATGGAAATACTACCAGTACACGGGCGACTACAGGGCGCTAATTGTGTTTGGAAAGGGGATAAATTGGCTCGTTCGCTCTGACGGCAACAGCTTGCAAAAATATTGCGCCTCCGGCGACAATCGGTCTTACTACGACCAGATGGGCAACAGGGCGCAGGCTAGCTACCACCAGGCGCACATCAGCCAGCTTGGCAAGCTCTATGAAATAACGGGCGAGCCTGTCCTAAAAGAATACCGCGACAGGTTTGCCGCCTGCACCACGGGGCAAGGCTACTGATATGACGATGTTAGCTTGTGACTGGATATGGATTGTTATTGCCAAACGGCCCTGGCTAGGATTAGCTCGAAGAAGAAACAATGAACAATGCTCCTACCCATTGTGGCTATTATAAGAGAACTAACTGAATTGTGGAACTAGCTACCTACCTCTCCTCTCCCCACAACTACGCTTGTAGTGGTAATAGATAACTGGAAACGTACGCATACGCGCGAATGTGCGTACACGTACTAGACAATCGCCCACTGCAAAAACATCTATTTTTCAGTAACGTTTTTGTCTGACGCTTGCTCTGAAAATGCAGAGAGATGAGCTTTGACCCGCTTTACAAGTTGCACGACGCTGCCCACGCGGGCCGTATTCCTGAAAAAACCTACAAGCTGGTGGTCGAGCGCTTTGCGCTGGTCAAAGAGGGGATAAAGCGGGTCGAGGACGCGTCTGGGCTGAAATATCCTTACTTTTACATCGAACCATCGATGGTGGTCTCCACTTCGGCGGCCGAGTTTGCGCAATTTGGCGTCTTCTTCGCCCGCACCATACCTGTGATAGGTGACGACAACCTCCTGCGCGTAGTCGTGCAGCTGACCGCCCCACTGATTGCATTCGGCCTGAAGGGCACCATACATGCGATTTTGGCGCACGAGTTTTTGCACTACCTGGAGCTCGTGAGCAGGATAGTCAAGATGAACGTGATCTCTGACGAGATATCCGGCACGCTCTTTGAGGGCAGGTACGCCGACTCGGGCA
>DASZTR010000046.1:0-25586 GCA_035547955.1 Nitrososphaera sp.
TAACCCTGACCTGACAGTGAAAAAGCTGTTTGGGACAAAGGACGCTGCAACTCTGACTTCAACATACACAGACTATACATTCTCCCTGACAAACAACGAGCTGTACGCCATACAGTCAGGCGACAGGATTGGAATAAAATATGGTAGCGGAGACTCTGGCAACTTTGTAGCAGTGATGCTTGACAGAGATGCGGCAGACCCGTTTGACGGCGCTAACAGCTATCGCCAGCTGTATACTAGCTCATGGACAAGCAATACGGCAGATGACATGTACATGGTACTAGAACAGACACATGGGTAAGGCAGGAGCGGTCGGACATCATATGCTTTCATGCAAAGGGAATAGGCCAGAATTAATCAAATGTGGAAAGTCACTTACAGAGGTTTTCCTTAATAATCCAAGGGCTGCTGACATATAACACAAAAGTTCTGTGCAGTCTTTAAAAAATATTCGTAGTTATGAACATCATGATAGTTTTGAGAATAAGAATGGGAAGTGACAAGGAAGATGGAAGCTCTGACACTCGTGAACGGTGTTAGCCAAGTTTCAATTCTTCCCATGTTGCAACAGTCTCAAGACTTTAAACTCAACTAGAACGAGCACAAGAATCACTCCCGTTTGCCTCTTTGTTTTTCTGTACAAGAAGCGACTCTATTTCTTCCGCAATTGAATCTACGGCGCGCTATGAACCTGCAGACCCCTTTGCCCAGGCCGCCGAAAAGGAACCGCACGAGAACTTTTGTTCAAGTCTTCCCTGTCCACTATTACATCTACAACCGCCGTCTCCGGCGTGGCCGAGCACGTAGAGGCAGCCCATATCGATAATACGGTGTTTTCCCTTTCTATCCTTCTATCATGAGCCCGATGTCATTTCCGTCCCCACTGTGATTATTATCGCATTGATGGGACAGTTATTCGGACTGTGAAAAAAAGAAACCGAAAATACAATTAGTTAGCTACTTCGTCCCTACTACTTCGCCTGTAGTGGTATTAGATTACTGGAAACGCGTATGCTTACTGAAATATTACTGCGCAAATGTAGACACTGTCAAGAGAGTTCCACCAGACATTGATTGGAAGAGATATGGGAGGAACCAAGACTGATAATCTCCCACCGTACAAAGGGATTGCTAAGGGACGTTTATCAAAACAGGAGTACTTGATTTAGGCGGTTTGGGCACAATGAAAAACAAAAAGAGTGGAATAGAAGGTGGAACTTTCATGCCTGTAAGATATTGAGTAGCAGGTAGAGCCGCTCGCTAAGCTGCGGCAGAGTAAGAAGAAGATGAGCCGCCGCCCACCCCTTCTCTGTCCATCATCCTCTCCTGCGTCTCGGGTTTTGGCCCAGACTCTATGACGATTTCCTCGTCAATCAGCTTCTTTGTAGGCAACACCAGGGTCTTGCCGTCGTCATCCTTCAGTATGATACTAAAGGCCCCTACTTCTTGGATTATACCCCTCTGGCCATTGACGGAAATTCTCTGCCCTTGTTTCAAGGTCGGTCGAATGAGAGTGTTGCCCTTGATGACGGTAGGGATGGCATCTCTCAACCCGTAGGCAAGGCCCACACCAAACCCTATGGCAACCGTAGCCGCCAAGGCCCACACCATCGCAGTTATCACAGAGTTCAATATCGCCTGGCCGATGCCCAGTTGCGTGACGGCCACGGTCAGGACGATGGCGTACAGAATGCCCGTCACCACCAGGCCGATGGTCTTGCCAGCGATGAACCCCCTCCTCGGGAGCTCCCTCTGCACGTAGCTCCCCACAAAGTCTGCAAGTATAGAGCCTACTACTATTACGATCAGGAACGCGACAACGTTTGGAATCCACAACCACACATTGTTGATGGCCTGCGATACCTGCGGGAACTGCAGTACGTTGACAGCCGCGGCGATGAAAAAGAGGTAGATAAACCACTTTGTCGCCGTGCCAAAGATGCGAGACATGCTCCATCCTGAGCCGGTTGTCACTTGCCCGATGCCACTCTTGTTCCAGTACTTGTCCATGTTGAGGGCCTTGATTATCCTGCTGACGACCCACGCGGCTATTTTTCCCACCAGGTAACCTATGCCCAACAGGATAAGGGCGGCTATTATATTTGGCAGTGCGTGCGCAATAGTCGTCCCAAACTCGCTTAGTGAATTCATGACAGGGGTCGCAATGTCGTTTGCCGTCCCTCCCAATCCTGCAGCCTGAAAAGTGGTCAGCAGGAACATTAATGCAGTAGTAATTCCTAACACCATGACATACAGATCGTCAAAGAAATTATAAGGAGTTTGGAAAAGTTTTTCAGGAATTGTCCTCTAATTGCAAAGACGATATAAATTTATTAACATACAAGTAGTCAAAATGTACAGTATGTCTTTCGGCACCCCATGGCAGTCGGAGCAAGGGAAATGCAAGGAAGAGACACAATGTCCTCTTCCCAATGCCAGCTGTTTTACGGCGGCACGTCGCGCTTTCTTGCGGTTCTCGTTGCCTCGGTGTTGCCGGCATTGCTGTCCTTGATGTTGACCCGCTCGCTCTGTACGGTATCGCTCACTGTCCTTGTCTCTGTCACGGGCTCCTTTGATACGACTACTTCTTCCTTTACGTATGGTTGCTTGGTCACCTCCACTTCTTCGCTGGTGACTGGAACCTTGATCTCCGTTCTAGACCCGACAGGCCTGTTGCTACCAGAGACAGAAGAGACATCATCAGCAGGCCTCCTCTCGACTCTGACTTCTTCATGTGTCACAGGGACTTCAACCGTCTTTGTCTCGGTGACCGGCTCTTTTGATATTGTCACGTCGTTCGTCTTTACCCTCTTTGATACGTCCAGCCGCTCTCCCAAGACAGGTATCCTTGTCTCAATGTCTGCCGGCAGATCTTCCCTCTTGTACCGGCTGCGGTATTCGTCATATTGGGGCGCAGAATCACGCAAAAACTCGGAGAAATCTGCGCCTCTAGCGTCAAACCACAGTGTTTCGCCGTCGTAACCGTGCACTAGGTATTTTGGTATATAGTATTTTTCCTTGTCGATGGTTCCTCTCTGAGTCACTATGTAGTTCTGGGCGATCTCCTGCACTTCTCCAAGGTCAAAAGTGTCAGTCCCTCTTGCTTCCTTTTTTATGACATCACTCCAATTGATTGAGGGCGATGATGAGGATGGTCGATTATCCATAGACGTAACGTCCATTTTATTTTATTAATGAGTATTGAGGGAGAGATTGCAGATGCATTTATCAGGCATCTTTACGACTGAATAGAGCAAAACGGCGCACAGAGATGGCTGGTTTTCCACGTTCAATTTACATGACGCATTTCATGGCGCAATGAGGGAACAGGATTACCCAAGAAGTTTGGGGTGGGTAGGCACAGGAGCAGAGTAGGTTTGTTTTTTCCGCACTCTCGTTTTTCCTAATGCAAATTCACAACGCCAGATATTTGCCCTCTAGGTACGCCACAAAGTAGTCTGGGTTGTAGCCTTCATGAAACGTGTTCTTGAGGAGCACTTTGGGCGCATAGACGGATCCGAATTGGTGTATCTTCAGCCTAAGCCATTCCCGGATAGGCGCAAAGTCGCCATTCCTGATGTTTCCCTCGTAATCCGCCAAGTCTTGGCGCATCTTGACAGCAATTATAGATGAAACCAAGTTCCCCAGAGTATAAGTAGGAAAATATCCAAAGAGCCCGCTGCTCCAATGAGTGTCCTGTAGCACTCCTTGCGAATCCTCGGCCGGCCTTATCCCGAGGAGCTGATCCATCCTGTCGTTCCAGAATCCAGGGATTTCAGAGACAGCCAGCTCGCCCCCGATTATTTTCTTCTCTATCTCGTACCTTATTGCAATGTGGAGGTTATAGGTGACTTCGTCGGCATCGACCCGAATATAGCCTGGTCTGACACTGTTGAAGTACAGGTACAGCTCATCATCTGTTGCATGGCTTGCATAACTCACCTGCTTTCTAATTAGAGGAGCTATCAACTGGATAAACGGCAGGCTCCTGCCAACAACGTTCTCCCAGAACCTTGACTGGGATTCGTGGAGTGACAGAGAAGAGCCGCCTGCGACAGGCGTGGCAGACAACGACGGATCGCACTGGAGCTCGTACAGGGCGTGGCCACCTTCATGTATGGTGCTGGATATCGACCTTTTAAAGTCGGTTCCTTCGTATCGGGTGGTTATCCTTACGTCGCTGATGCCCATAGACTGAGTAAAGGGATGGGTGGACACGTCTACCCTAAAGCGCCCCATGTCGTATTGCAAAAGAGCCAGGATTTCATGGTTGAGCTCGTCCACTTTTTGGATATCGTACTTCGGCTTTTCAAGTTCGATTGCTTCTCTGCAAAATGGGCTGCCAGAGTCTACAAGCTTTTTCAGTATTTTTTGTATGTGCGGAGTCAGTACGCCAAATACGTTGTCAAGGTCGGCTACTGTGAGCTCTTCTTCAAACGTGTCTAAAAGCGCGTCATAAGGATGCTTTTCATAGCCTATCTTTTCTGCGATCTGCCTCTTTATTTCCACCATCTTTTCAAGGTGGGGCTCGTACATTTTGAAATCGGATTTTTCCCTCGCCTGCCTCCAGACCATGTTGCCCCTTATCCGCTCAAGAGACTCGGCCTCTGTCAACTCCTTTGGAATTTTTGTCTGCCGGGTTATGCTCCTGTCCAGCACCCGAACTATGCCCTTTTCGGCGTCGTTGAGGCTGTCCTCCTGCTTCTTGCCCGATTCGACAAGGCCAACAAAACCTTTGTCCAGCAAAAGCTGTTTGTACAAAAGGTGTAGCTGGGAATCTGCCATGCCTCTTTCCTCAACGCCTTTCTTGGGCATATAGGTCTCAAAGTCCCAGCTCATCAGAGAGGTGGCGTGGTTTATTGACCACATGGGCTTGTAGGCATCAAGGATCTGGTTTATGACAGGGTTTTCAGATTTCATGCAGTCGCCATCACACGCCTTTTGAGAAACCAAATACACCTGATGGGATCAACTGTTTCCCATCCTTGGCAAGTGTGTATGTTTTTTCATGCATGCCAGAAGTTCCTTTATCGCAGCAAGCCATCATCAACGTGTAGTTTGTACGGTTCGGCAAAAACAGGAAATCAAAGTCACGTTTGCCTATAAACTCGGAGCGAAAATCTAGTTCCCTATTCACGATGATCACATCAGCTTACAATGCCTTTATTTTGTTTTTTGCTTGATTGCCAATGACAAGTTGCAGGATATAAAATCACCAGCGGTTCAACTTGGTACTTGAAATCTCCTATACAAAAACACGTAGAAAATTTTTGCTAGGAAAATGTAGTGCGGGGGGTGGGATTTACGCTTGTTTTTACTAGTAAAGCGGTCCGAATTTGACTGGCCTATAGCAAAAGGCTGACTATGAGATAATGCTCACTGCAGTTTACGACAAGGAAAAATCATAATCATCGTAATCATCATTCCCGTAATAATCAACGAATAAAAAAAGCGACACAAAAACACGAAGGAAAAGGGGGATTCCCATTCTTACCCCTCGACATCAAACCTTTTTGTCGATGGATTTCTCAGTTGGGCATCCGCAACTATGTCGTATGTACCTGCCTCTCTCAAGACTATTGGAGTATTGTTGTTGTTATTAGAATAAGAAGTAATAGAAGAAGAAGCGGTAGCGGTTGTGGTGGTATTGGCCACCCATATAGTAGTGCAATTGCCGCCTTGATCAAGAGTGCAGTCTGCAACCAGATGGCCATTTACCGGTATTTTGAAGTCATACGTGACACCCATAGGGGTTATGCCGGCTGGAGAAGAGGAACTAGCTGCCGATACCTTCCCAATATACACATCCGGCTTTTTGCAGAACCTTGTACCATGACTTGTCACTTCAACTGTAAATGATGGGATAGGTTGTCCTACTTTGATGGTTTCGTAGTCGAAGTCCTTTATCGCAACACGAGCCCAGCTGCCACTACTATCACCCTCTTTGCCTTCTTCTCCCTTATTGCCGCTGTGTGAAAGAGAGAATGTTACAACAAAGGCTACTCCAACTACCAACGCTACTATTACAGGAATTGCTATCGAAGAAGATGACTCATTGCCGCCAGATGCTGCGGTCAAAACCTAGTTTTCTATAGAATGCCACCATAATTGAATATTATGCAATAAAAATTCTTCGTCGTCAATCAACGTAAACTCACAAATCTTGACCCTTATCTATACCCTCATGACATTAGAGGGGTAAGTACAAGGGAAAGATTTGTCACCCTTACTACCCTATGCACGATAGCGTAGACGATAGTATGTGGGAGAGTATGCATGAAAGGTTAAAGCTGGCTCTATTACAAATACATCAAAAAAAGAAAAGGGAGGAAAGAAACTACCGGCTTAGACTCTCTACGACCTTTGCCAACTGCATTGAATCGTATTTCAGCGATACCAAATCTGTCATGGTTTTTGTTCCTGCCGCAGCTTGGTCGTAGATTACTATGACTTCGGATGGTATTTGCCTTGTCTGGTTGCCATCTACAAGGATCGTAGTTGCATCCTTTAGCCCACTGATTGTCGATACGTGTCTGACGGTGGGAGCCTCATTTACAAATGATAGTATGAATTTTGTCTGGTTGTATTTTGGACCCATTTGTTCCTGTGAATAAACTATCAGCATTCCGCCCGAACTCATGACTTTTTCAAATGTATCGCTATCTTTTGCGGTGACTCCTGCTGGTGTGTAGAATACTGAAAGGTAGCTGCCACCTGGAGAGGTATTTGTTCTAATTGATGCGATTTCGAGGCCGGTTGGCACAGTACCGGGTAGCGATGCAAATGTTGATGGTATGCCCGTAGCTGTCTTCGCCTGTTCGAACGAGGAGATCTCCGTGCCCCACATTGATAATTCTCTTGGCGGAGGCAAACGGAATTGTTCTTGCTGGCTCCCGTCAGAAATTATAGCTTGTGAATTTGTTCCCTGCGCATTAGAGTATTGCGCAATGGCTACTACTGCAATGACCAGTGCAAATGCTGAGAGTCCTGCGGCTATGACAAACCTTTTCTTACTGTTCCTCTGATTGTTGTTGTTCTCCATGCTCAATTTTAATTCACTCCATTTCCTCCTTCAGCATACTCCAGTGGTCCCCGATCCGACCTTGATATGCTTGTAGTTAGGTGAACATTGAATAAGCCATAGCGGCGGATTGTCTATTCTTGTAGAGCTAGCAGATGTCCAATAATTGAAAGTCCCGGGACCGCTATCATAAGCTATATAGTTGATGTCTGTCGATGGAATGCCTGCACTGTTGGTTGTTGTTTCGGCTCCTACCCAATTGTCTGCTCCTTGTAAGTATGGCGACGTGATGTAATTTACACTGACGCCATTCTTAAGGAAGAACCAAGTGCCGTCAGCCGCAGCGTCATCTACAGTATAGAGAGGTTGGCTTCCTACGCTTATACTCCCATCATTGTACTCTTGGTATACTCCACTTACATACCATGCGTGGAATGTAACAGGACTAGTGGTGCAGGAGCCTTGAATCTTGCCAATTGTATAGCCCATTTCCACCCATCCTCCATTTGCGAAGTTTACCCATTCTTCAATATCTGAAAAATCACCATTTGAGCAGTAGTTGGAGGGCAAGGTCAGCTGCGTTACAGTGGTCTGAGCTTGGTTTCCGTAAGTGGATGTGGTTTTCTTTTCTATGGCGTAACAATGACTGCCGGATGCTGTGGAGCAGGTAACAGCATCTGCTACAGGTATTTTATTTAGCATTGGGGAAAAAGTCGACGGTGTAAGGACTGCCAACGCAATTGCTGCAGTGACTTTTAATATCATATTGGCGTTTTTGAACTGTAGTTTTGTTGTCATACTTTCCGGCATGCCAATTTTAGGACTTTCTTCCAGAAGTTATCACCAGTTTTTTGTAACATTGAACTATGATATAAGGATTATCTGAAGTCTGGTACTAGAATATTTTTTACTTATTTGGAGAGAATCCGAACAGATTATTTCGGCATTTGGATACGTTCTTCAACTTAACAGAATGATCAATGTCCATATGTCAAGGCATCGAGCGGTGGCGCTAGACCAAGGAGGGGTCAGGCCCCTGGCAAGCGTCACTCCGGTCAACAAAGGAATAGCGAATATCTTTATTCCGTCATACGCTGCAAGCTTCGCAACCCCGGACGAACGGGCATAAACCCAGGTGAAAATTCTCTTCCAATGTCTTCCCCGCCCTGAATCAAATCACGAAGGAATATGCCAACTAGGACAAAGATTGATTACGAAGAACCTTCTATGTTTATCGTACGAGCGCATGTCTGAGACTGCAACCGCGCCCGTAGTAGCAGGTCTTGCTGTAGGGATTGGGCTTGTCGCAATTTTTGCAATGGGAATTAATCCTGCGATGAACATTCATGATGCCAAGGCGTCTTCTATAGAAAGAACTATCTCTGCAGTTGTTATTCCAAAAGGTGCTACTAGTTCTCCATCATCTGGCAAGAATTTTGAACCCAGTACAATCAAAGTAGTAATCGGAGTAAACAACACTGTGAGGTGGACAAACGATGATGAAATCTTGTCATCAGTAGTTGCAGACAACCCTGGCGTTGATCCAGACTTTGCAGCAAAAACTCAATTTGCCCCAGGAATCATACCTGCAAATGCAACAAACTATTTGCAACCGGGAAAGAGCTTTGAATTTACTTTCAACAGACCCGGTGAAATTCATTACCATGACATAATTTATCCTTGGATGCATGGGACGGTGGTAGTGCTGTCGCCTTCCACTGGCAGTATCGAGAACAACAAAGGAGAAGACGATGTTGCTGCTGCCAATAATTTCAATGCCACTGTCGCCACTACTATCACCACCTCTGCCCGTTCTGCATTTTATTCCTCGTATGATGGCCTAGAACAAGTTCCAGCAGACCGCGTTCTTCACGGGTCTTACGACGGCATAGACAAGGACAATGGAATGGTCACAATCAACAACCAGAGGTATTATCTGACTACGCTAAACGAGACAGTAGGCGAGATAAAGAGAGGAGAAAGTATAGATTTCCACAATGTGACGTTCTCTTTCCCGGACGGTGTTTTCCTTACTCCCGGAGGCATCATCCTCATACCGGATATCAAATTTCAAGACGGCTCTGAGGAAGTTTATGGCAAGAGTACAATATTTTCAGGCGGAGGAGGATATACTTCAGGAATCGGAATGCCTTCAAGCCCTCATGCTTCAAAAGAGCCAATCACTGTATTTACAAATCACGTACATCCACAAGCGGCATTAACGCTGTATAATGGAAATGTAAAGTTGCTTGTAACTGTCGGCTGATTATGATGCCCTGTGCCAACGAAGGGTATCTCTCGAGAGTCGTACTATCTGCAGCGAAGCAGATGTTCTCTGGCTTTATCATCCGAGAGATGTCTGCATTTGCTCTATCGGTTCGCAGTTCTTGGAGTACTAATTTTTCATTAGTCGATGATGTACCAACGCGAGCGTACATCATCGCGGCGGACAGCAGGACGAACATGGAACCAATGGCCAATGCAAAGACCAGAGCGGATGATAGCGGGCATATGCAGCCGATCTAACAACACCTAGGCAGAGGGCAGAGCTTCTTGCTGCACATCGGGAGATACCAGGCGCGATGGATCTAAATTCCCTTGTCAGTTTTTCCAGACAAGAAGCAATTCTCATGCCAGGAGACAAGGCGGAAATCGAAATGAATATTTCTATTCCAAAGGATTGGCCGGACAAGATGGTTGGAAACACAGTTTTCTTTTCGGTTGCCTTCGGCACAGCTGAAAATTACACATTCCCTGATCTTATGATGGAACAGACGGGTGTATCGGTTCACATAACAGCATAACCACTACAACGGAAGCGGCACCAGAATCAATTTGAAATATTGAACATTGCAATGCTAAATCAGGATATATCGGTGTCAGGAGCGGCTGTCGGAATGAACAGCAAAGGAATTCCAAAAAGATGCTTTTCAAGTCTGCGCAAAGCGCATCCAGCCGATGATCGACATCATAATTGACGCTAGCAAAACCAACAAAGGCAGCGAAGGAAACTCGGGAACAGTGATCAATTCGTCATCACCCGCCGTCCATGCGAAGTCACCTGTAGGCACTGATGCTCCCGGGCACAGGTTAGGTCCTCCCGAATTCACTCCATATATCTGGACGTGAGCAAGATATTTCGAATCCTTTTCGACAAGATCAGAGTCTTTGACAGTAAGAGTACCGTTTCTGTCAGAATAATAGAGGGGCCCACTCTGTGCGGGCATAAATACAGTTGCATTGACTCTTCCAACCTCGCCGGGCTCCATTCTCAAGATAAGTGTCCCGGGGTAGGAGAGAAATAATCCGTCCAATGCTGTTTGGTTTGTGCTTGCCTTGGTTATGTTGACATAGTAAGTTACGCCTCTCATCGTTTGATTGGTAGTCGATTCAAATAGTCTGAGCTTTAGGGAGGTCGATTGTGTCGTATTGCCACCATCCGAACTACTGCTCACATTTCCAATTAGCTTCAAAGATAATCCGTCGGTCGCGTGGCGATCGCAAGGCGGAGGGCCGCCAGCGCTGCCGGGCATAGGATTCTGTGCATACGCTCTTGCAAACAAGAAAGATTGCCTAAGAATAAGATATGACGATGACAGTGACACAACTGAAAGAAGGAGCAAGATGATATGGCGATTAGCAGGTGCACTCCTCAACATAACTTAGACCCAAGTTATGATTATTAAAGTACTGGAGGCTGTCTAAAGTGCTAACGTCAGGAAGAAGGATAATTATAGCTCTGGTGGGAAGTCGGCTGATTTTGACGATCTGTGTTTCTACCAAACTATGCAATCAGTCGTATTTCCACCAGCACTGAGTTTCTCGATAGTGTTGGTAAAAAGGCAAGGGTGTGCGCAGATGGCTGGTCTAGTGTTAGTATTCTCCTGTCGTCGCCCAGTGCATCTTTCTCCTTTGTCCTCGTAGACTTTTGAAAGCAGCGCCTGTTCGTTTATGTCGGACTGGTTGTTTAGAGCCACACCAATCCTCTATGGATACTCCGGTGAAAGTCATCATTAGAACTTTGGCTCAGATAATTCCCTAATAATGGACAACTAGAACAAAGACCAGGTAATTTTATCTGTAAGGACAAATTTGCTGGAAATATGGCACAAAAGAACTTTTTTGCCATATACGCAGTACTGATGTCTACGCTAGTTTTGTTGAGCGCAGGAATGACTCCTGTGATGACATCAGGAATAGCCTATGGCGACATGGCTAACGCGATGTCTGCCACTACATCTTCTACGAAACAACCCATAAAAGCCGAAGAATCTGCTTGTACAAGGATTGTTGAGCAGCAAGAACATGAAAGAGGAGAACAGCTGGACGTAACAAAAGCAAGGGCAGTAGCTTCAGGCAATAGCGAGTATGCATCAAGAATCCAAGGATTCTCTAAAGTCGAATTTCATAGCATCTATAACACTTGGCAGTTCAATACAACAACCTGTGACCTTAACTGGCAAACAGTCAACGTCGTATATTCTGTGAACACGCCTGCGGGTTTTGCCAAATATGTAGTTGTGACCGAAGACCCAGCTCTGTCCCGCGTAATTAGCGTAAGCGAACAAGCGCCAAACTTCCATTATGGTCCGAGCGGCAATGCTACCAGATATAGCACCGCCAACAGCAATTACTGGTCAGGCTATGAATTCGCAGGTGATAGCGGAAGCCCTCCAACTACTGCAGTTTACGAATCAAAAGCTACGTGGGCAGTTCCATCGGTCTCTGTACCATACACCGGAGCATGTACGTCAACCAAACCCTGCAGCGCAGCGATATGGCCCGGCTTGGAAGATCAGTCAGGAGCTGGCAACTCTCACCTAGCGCAGGGAGGAACAGACTCGCAGATTACAAACTGCAATACCTTATGTGTAACAACAAACAAGGTGTGGTTCGAGTTCCTGCCAAGTGCTCCGGTGTTTTGTGGAGGTATGACGTTTGCTACCAGTGATTCGGTGACTACAGACGTCGTAAATAGAGCGAAAAGTGGCGGAAGCAATACAGTGTACGATGTTTCAATCAATGACAATACGTCCGGTCAGGCGTGCAGTGATACCGGTCAGAGCTATACTTCCATGAGCACACCGATCTACGGTAGTTTCATAGTTGAGAGAGCACAAGGCGGTGGAGGATATACCCTGGCAAACTTTGGTACCGTTCAGATAGGCAGTGCATCGACGTACTATTCAAGCGCGTCTCACTCAATCTACACGCCATACTCGAACTTTTGGTATGTAAAATGGGTGATGCAGAACCCAATAGGATCTAATACCAACATAGGAGTAGGAGCAGTCGACAGTACTGGTGCTTTCACACAGACGTGGTGGAATAGTAACGGGACATGACAGCATCGAAACCTGAAAGAAGAAATCCTTATATTTTTTTTAAGGATACTTCTTCCATATGTGCAGCGAAAGAAGGTTTGGCCGGAGTAGCACGGCTGCCATCAAGTCAGACAAGAGCAGGAGAGAATAAGTAGGTTGACGTTCAACAAGTCCAGAAAATCCATTGCGATAGCTGCCGTAGCAGGAATAGCCGTCATGACACTAGGGACAATGTTTATTTTTGGCAGGAATCTTCAAGCTGCAGAAACTACAGATTACAAGTTTGTAGTAGATGATACAGGGCCGTGCGGGGGTCTGCCCGTGATTTCCTCAATAGTAGATGAGGAAGGGTTTGTAAACGTCGTAAAACCATTTGACGAGTACAATGCTTTCAGGGAGTTCATAGTAAAACCGGGCTCTACCGCTTTCCTTACAATGAAGTACGACCTTAGCCAACTGGACAAGAATAACACACAATATTTGATGGATGGAATCTATCATGGAAAACTTTTAACAGATTCAATCGGCATATACACAATAAATCCCGACCCGTCGTCTATCGACAAGGGCAATTCGATAAATAGGCTGCCCGAGGGACAGACAGAGGGCATAAGCGTATACCCAGTACAGTCCACGAATGAAACCGCGAGCTTGGTGAAGGTGGTGTATGCAATTAAGGCAGATGAATCTGCACTAAATGGCAAGTCCTACGTCTTTACGGTTTTCCATGTCTGTCATCCAGGAGAAATGCTGACTGTAGGTGAAAAGCCTCACGAAGGTGCACTGCCCGCATGGAATCGCGCAACCTGGTACTAGGTCTGTACGTCGCGAAGTCTGATTAGTCAACCATCCCAACCCGGAATTGACCCCTATCTTTTTCTAGATGCTAAAATACTTACCGCATTCGTTGCACCGATACCGGTGGTTCGCTCGACAATCTACAAGCTTGCAAAATCCACTTTTTGGAAAATCTTCTCTGTTAGCTAACCTTTCTACAAAGTTTGATACACCCGCCGCTAACGATCTTTTTCTTTTGGTACCATAATACCGACTTGCTTAAGCCAAGTCTCATTCGTTCTGCCAGTGTCATCGTCAGTATGCACTGTCGGATATCGGTTGTGTCATTTCGCTTTATGGCTAGTGCCGGAATGTCAAAGTTTAGTGTCTTGTTCTTGTCCCTCTCAAAGTTGGCAAGTGCTCGTACATTCTCAAACAGAATCGTCAGTGCTGGTGGAAATACGACTGATTGCATAGTTTGGTAGAAACACAGATCGTCAAAATCAGCCGACTTCCCACCAGAGCTAAGTGCCATGTGCATGTCCTGCTTCACCCGCCTAAAAGGCCCCGCTAACCAAAAATGGCAATGGCAGATGGACTGACATTCTTGTATTTCTGATTGTCATACTTCTGACGCGCGATCCAGATTTGACTCTTACTCTGGTAAGAAGGACTCCCTGTGATTTCAAATATCAATATCCAAGACTTGATAATCAGTCAATTCCAAGCTGTGGGATGCATGCTAGGTACGCTTTTCTCAGCTCTTCTCTGTCTACGTGGTCATAGATATCAATTGCATCCTTTCTCTTGTCTCCCCTCAACGCCTTGATGAATTCTCGGGGCATCCCATTTCTTCGAAGGTGCGTCGTAAACCAGTGCCTGCAATTGTGTGCGCTGAAGTGGTCTTCAATTCTGTCTGATTTTGGGTCATGCAATCCAACAGCTTCCGCGTATTTTGTAACAAGGTTATAGATGCCATTTCTTCCAAGCCGCTCGCCATATTCATTAACAAATAATGCCTTTGTCTTCTTTGGATTTAGCAGCTTCTTTCGTTGTGCCTCCCATCTTCTCAAAACGCGGGCTGCCTCATCATCAAAAAACACCGTCCTGCTGCTTCTCTTCTTGAATTTCTTGCGCTTTAAGGTAATACTCTGCTCTACCCAGTTAATATCTCCCGATCCTCCGTTGTCATCTTCAATATCAATCGATGCAAGCTCGCCTCTTCTGAGGCCAGTCTTTGCCAGCGTCACTACGACAGCCTGGTCGCGTACGCTTAAAATGGAATTTACGAGCATTGCCATCTGCTCCACAGTAGCAAGCTTTCTTGCAGACTCGTCAAAGCCGGAAGCTGCTGCTCCTTCGTCTTCATCCTTGTACCTCTTTAGATAGCGCTTTCTAACCGGCAAGACAGGATTGGCGCCATTGAAATAACCTTCAAAGGATAAAAACTCATAGAAACCAGAGAGCGCGGTGAAGTTATTTTCCAGTGTCTTTTGGTCTACTTCCTGCTGCCTTCGGTACTCGATGAATTCTTTCAACAAATGCTTGTCAATGTCAAGTACGTTCCTCTGCTTGCTTGCAAGAAAGGTTGCAAATATCTTCAAAGCTGACTTGTACCGGCCCATCGTCTCTTCTGTCAAATGACGTACGCGGCAGTCTTGGCGGAACTCCTCCATTAGCTGATAAGTATCAACAACTGTAGGAATAATAGCGGTAGTAGCAATAGCAGTCATGCAATCCATCTCCATCCTCTAGCGGTAGGTTCGACAAGACCATAGACCTGCAGAGCGTGCAACTGTTTGTTGATAGCCTTTACCAAGTCTGTGTCTTTTGGACTGATTCCAAGTTGCTTTAGTAGCAGGTCGCTGTCAACTGTCTTGGCAGTCTTTAGCAGCTCGACAAGCTCTCTGTCATATGCTCTGATACCTTCAAACCGCACTTTCTCTTCATTATCATCTTGCAAGAAAGGCTGAGCGCGGTATCGTTTTAGCTCCTTGTCCAGATTTTCTGCAAGCATTTTCAGCAATCTATTGTCCTGCGCCAGCTTAGTAATTTGCTCTTCCTTTTCTTTCAGTTGCTTTAGCAAATCTGCTCTTGAGGCATAAGAGCCTCTTCTATCCTCTTCCTGTGTGAGCGAATTTTCCACGTGCTCTATGACAAATTTTGAAATGGATACGCTTGCCTTGTCAGCTAACGCCTTCCATTCCTGAGCCATTTCAACGGTTGGCAAGTAGACGTAGATTGCCCTGTCTGTAAGCTGCTTGTTTTTGACTACCACAACACATTAGTCTAAGAAGAAGATGCTATAAAAGTTTACTAGTAAAATGGTGCGGGGGGTGGGATTTGAACCCACGAATCCCTAAGGAACAGGGTTGTAGGGGCGTGTGTGTGCGAATTGCAAGCGCGCCCATTCTAAGCCCTGCGCCGTTGACCGGGCTTGGCGACCCCCGCACATTTGCACTAGCAGATAGTAGCCAAATTTATCTATTGTCACATTGCACCCATTGCAGATGCAGCACCAGAAACAAAGAGCAAGACTGTTTGGCACAAACGGGGTGCGAGGAGTTTGGGGAAAAGAGCTCACAAGCGACCTCGTAATCGACCTGTCGTATGCTATTGCTACCTATTACAAAAAGGGCCCAATAGTGGTTGGGTACGACGGGCGAAGGTCAAGCCCGGTGATTTCAAGGCTGGTACGTGCGACCCTGAATTCAGCGGGGTTCGACGTTGCCGACGCGGGTCTGGTGCCCACTCCATGCCTGCAGCATGCCGCAAAGAAACTCGGCTACAACGGGGGCATCATGATAACGGCGTCGCACAACCCGCCAGAGTACAATGGCATCAAACCTGCGGCGTCAGACGGCGTGGAAATTTCCAGAGAAGGCGAGCTGGTTGTAGAGGATATATACTATTCCAAAAAGTTTGCGACAATGTCGGGTCACGGGCGCCAGTACACAGACGAAAACGTCATCCCCGCGTATATCGACAAGGTGTTGTCGCTGGTAGATTCAGACAGGATCCGCGCCAAGAACTTTACTGTGGCAATGGACACCGGAAACGGCGCGCAGGCCGCAGTAGCCCCGATGATTGCAAAAAGGCTTGGCTGCAAAGTGCTGGTCATAAACGGCGACATTGACGGCGGATTTCCGGGCAGGGGTTCAGAGCCCACGCCAGACAACCTTGGCGTCCTTGTGGAGGCGGTCAGGAGCGGCAGGGCGGACATTGGAGTCGCTTTTGACGGCGATGGGGACAGGAGCATCTTTTGCGACGACAAGGGCAGCGTATATTGGGGCGACAAGACCGGCTCGCTTTTAGCAAAGAACCTGCTTGCTCGGAGGCACGGACACGCCGAGATAGTCTGTCCTGTGAACACATCGATGGTACTTTCAAAGGTCGCAGAAGAGGCCGGCATGAAGGTGGTGTACACCAAGGTCGGAAGCGTCGAAGTTTCAAGGGAGATGGTAAAGCGCAAGGCGCCGATGGGCCTAGAAGAAAACGGCGGGTTCATGTACGGGCCGATAAACGAGGTGAGGGACGGCGCAATGACGACGGCGCTGGTGCTTGATATGCTTGCAGCAACGGGCGAGTCGTTTTCACGGCTTGTGGAAAAGCTTCCAAGGACGTTCCAGATAAAGACAAAGTTTGCGTGCAGCTCGCGAGAAGTCGTCGAAAGAGTAGTCAGGGCGTGCATGGAGCACGGCAGCCCCAAAAGGATAGAGACGGTAGACGGGGCCAAGATTTGGATAGATGATGAAACGTGGCTTATGGTCAGACCAAGCGGCACGGAGCCGCTGATACGCATGTACGCCGAGTCCACGGACAGGGCCCTACTTGACTCCAAAGTGGACGAATATTCAAGGATAGTGAGGTTGAAAATGGCGCAATGAGCGTATTGACAACGTTTTTAATACGCCTTGGAACCAACTAGAAAGCAATCGGATGATCCCATAGGGTGATATCATGAGCAAACCATATTTCGTAAAATTTGAAGTTTCAAAAGATCTGGCCAACGCAGCCTACGAGGCTGTACGCGTGGCAAAGCAGAGTGGCAAGGTTCGCAAGGGCACGAACGAGACGACCAAGTCAATAGAGCGCGGAATCTCCAAGCTCGTAGTTATTGCAGAGGATGTAGAGCCGCCAGAAGTAGTTGCACACCTTCCAATACTCTGCGAGGAGAGGAACGCTTCCTACATATTTGTCCCAAGTAAGCAACAGCTTGGCATGTCACTTGGCATCGACGTCGGCTCTGCAGCAGCTACAATTGTAGAAGCAGGCGAGGCCCAGCACATTGTCGAGCAGGTCGTCAACTCCATCTCTGCCCTAAAAGCAAAGAAGGAGTAAGAAGAAAAAACAAAAGAAAGGCAGGTGCCAGATAATAAAAAATGAGCAGCAAGGCAGCCGAAGAAAGAGTAGTCCCCGCCGAGGTCATCCAGATCGTCGGCAGGACAGGCATTGCAGGCGAAGTTATCCAGGTAAGAGTAAAAGTTCTCGAAGGCAAGGACAAGGGCCGCATCCTGACACGCAACGTCAAGGGCGCGATCCGCATGAAGGACACACTAATGCTGAGAGAGACGGAGCGCGAGGCTCGCAAGATAAGGTGACAATGTAGGAAATGAGCAAGCAAGCGACCTCTCTTCGTAATTGCTTCTTTTGCGGCAGGCACATCACTGCTGGCCACGGCATCATGCTCGTAAGAAACGACGGTCAGGTGCAGTGGACGTGCTCAAGCAAGTGCAAAAAGAACCTGCGCACGCTAAAGCGCGACCCAAGAAGGCTCAAGTGGACGACCAAGTACGTCAAAGGCGGCCTGCGCACAAAGAAGTGATTTTTTGCAAAAATGGCAACAGAACAGACGCTTATAGTAGTCAAGCCGGACGGCTTTAAGCGCGGCCTGACCGGCAAAGTCCTTGCTCGCTTTGAGGATAAGGGCTTCACGATAAGAAACTTGAGGTATTACAATTTTACGAAAGAAAAGGCGCAGGAATTCTACTCTGTCCACAAGGACAAGCCGTTCTTTGGCGACCTCGTGTCGTTCATATCCTCCGGTCCTGTGGTCGCGTGCATCCTGGAAGGCAACAACGCAGTTGCCACGACAAGGATAATGATAGGGGCGACCAAGTCTTTTGAGGCGGCACCCGGGACAATAAGGGGCGACTTTGGACTGGGCTTTACTGACAACATCATCCACGCTTCCGACTCTCCTGAAAGCTTCATAAAAGAGTCGCGAGTCATTTTCGGCTAGCGACCCTTGGAACTTAGGCAGCCGGTTGTAGTAGTCCTAGGCCACGTAGACTCGGGCAAGACCTCCCTACTGGACAAGATACGGGGGACGGTGGTCCAGGCCCGCGAGGTCGGGGGCATTACGCAGCACATCGGCGCTAGCTTTTTTCCCATCGAGACCATCAAGGGGGTCACAGGTCCCCTCTACGAGAGGCTCGCCAAGTCAGAGACCCCGATACCCGGCTTGCTCGTGATAGACACGCCGGGCCACGAAGTGTTTGCAAACCTGCGAGCGAGGGGAGGTTCCGCCGCAGACATCGCGATAGTGGTGGCAGACGTCAACAAGGGTTTTGAGGCTCAGACGATAGAGAGCATAGAGATCCTCAAAAAACGCAAGGTTCCCTTTGTAGTCGCACTCAACAAGGTAGACAGGGTAACGGGCTGGCGCCCGGTGTCAAGGTTCATTTCCGAAGAGGCAAAAAAACAGAGCGTTGACGTCCAGACGATGCTTGACGAAAAAATCTACACGGTCGTCGGCTCGCTGTCAAGACTGGGGTTCCCGTCAGAGGCATTCTGGCGTGTCAAGGATTTTACCAAGGAGATAGCCATAGTGCCGGTGAGCGCCAGAACTGGGGTCGGAATACCCGAGCTCCTAGCGGTCCTTGTAGGACTCACGCAGCAGTTCATGGGCAAGAGGCTTGAGAGGCACGAGGGCGCTGCGCGCGGGATTGTGCTGGAGATAAACGAGGAGCCGGGGCTTGGGCCTTCAGCAAACATCATACTGCTGGACGGCACGCTCAGACAGGGCGACAGCATAGTGGTGGCCAAGCGCGATAATGCTGTCCTGACGCGCGTAAAGGCGCTTTTGTTGCCAAAGCCTCTTGACGAGATGCGCGACCCCCGCGACAAGTTCAAGCCAGTAAGCGAGGTCATCGCGGCTGCGGGCCTGAAGGTGACGTCGCCCGATCTGGAGGGTGTCCTTGCGGGGAGCCCGCTTTACGTCTTTGACAAGGCCAAGGGTGACGACGAGCTTGGGCGCCTAAAGTCAATCGTAGAAAGCGAGATCAAAAACGCGCTGGTCAGCACCGAGGCTTCGGGCGTCATCTTGAAATGCGACACGATAGGCTCCCTTGAAGCGATAACAGACCTCCTGAAAAAAGAGGACGTCCCGATAAAGACCGCCGACGTCGGCAGCATAACCAGGCGTGACATCATAGAGGCGTCTGCAGTCAGGGAGAGTGACCGCTACCGCGGAGTCGTGCTCGGCTTTAACGTCAAGGTGCTCGACGACGCTGAGCGGGAGGCGCAGGACAGGGGCGTCAAGATATTCAACGAGCGCATAATTTACAACCTAGTCAGAAGCTACGTGGACTGGGTCGTGTACCAGAAGGAACACGAGGAGTCCATACTGTTCAACGAGATCCCCCCCGTTTGCAAGTTCCAATTCATGAAGGGCTTTGTGTTCCGCAGGAACGACCCAGCAGTATTTGGCGCCGAGATCCAGGTAGGCAGACTCAGGCAAAAGGTGCACGTGATGAACGTCGAAGGGAAGAAGGTGGGAACGGTCCACCAGATCCAGGACAGCGGCAAGGCGATGGAGGAGGCAACTGCGGGGATGCAGGTGGCAGTCTCGCTAAAAGAGCCTACCATCGGCAGGCAGATAAACGAAGGCGACGTGTTTTACACGGACATCAACAGCCGGCAGGCAAAGCAGCTTCTGGAGCGCTTTAACCACAGGCTCAACGAGCAGGAGAAGGAGGTATTCAACACGATACTTGCACTAAAGAGAA
Source organism: Nitrososphaera sp. (assembly GCA_035547955.1). GTDB lineage: Archaea > Thermoproteota > Nitrososphaeria > Nitrososphaerales > Nitrososphaeraceae > Nitrososphaera. The sequence continues at coordinate 20,133 of DASZTR010000046.1, forward strand.
AAGGGGATCCGGCCTTCGGATACCTCTGATATCATCCGATATCATATGCTACTGGTACTTTTGGAGCAGACCTTCGAGACCCTTTTCGCCAACAGCGCCGACAGCCCTGTCGATTGCCTTGCCGTTCATAAACACAATGAATGTCGGTATGGCATAGACGTCGTACCTCATGGCCACGCCTTGGTTGTCGTCGACATTGAGCCTGCCAAAAGTGACCTTGTCGCCGTACTTCTTGGCCAGCTTGTCAAATATTGGCAGCATGAACTGGCATGGGCCGCACCAGGTAGCCCAAAAGTCCACTAGGACGGGCTTGCTGCCGCTTATAGTCTCTTCAAAGTTCTTTTCCGCGAGCTCCAGGAGGTTCACGTTTGAGGCGTGCTGCTTTTCGCTCATCTAAGGGAAATCTCTAATGCTCGTTATTTAAGATTTCTTGGTGATGGTTGTCGTCATCGCTACTTGTTGTACCGCCTCGACGAAACTATCCACGCTATGGCAGCACCTCCTCCGAGCCCGCCTATCACTCCAAGGATTGCTACTGTTTCTATCACAGGTTTGACGTTTGCGACAGTCAACGTTGCAGTCGCAGTGCCTTCGTTCCCTGCTTCATCAAGTGCGGCAAGCTTTACTTCGTACTTACCGTCGGGGAGGTTGGTTGTATCAAGGTCGTATTCGCCAAGGCCCGTGACATTTACCCGCATCCTGTCGCCGCCGACGGACAGCGTTGCGGACTTCAAGTTTGCATCCTGCACAGACAGCGCGACTTTTGTGATACCCTGGATGTCGCCTCCGCTTACGCCCACAGACGCCTTTGGCGGCGTGTTGTCTACGACAAGCTCCCACGTCTTTGCCACCCTGTTGCCAGGGACGTCCCTTGAAGAGATCGTGACGTTGTAGTGACCGTCGGCAAGGGCGGTAGAGTTGAACGCCATCGACGACTGTGGATCATAGCTGACAGGCTTGGTCGCGCCAGGCATCCTCACGGCGACTTTGCCGCCAGTAATGCCGTCTGCATCTGTCACGTTCCAGGCAAGGGTTGCCTGTTTTGACACAGCTATCACCATTGCTGTTGTTGCAGGGGCATCTGCCGCTTCCTCGGTGCCATTGTTATTGCTGTTCAAATAGAGTTTCTCGTCAGGGGGCGTCCTGTCCACGATAAATTGCCACGACTGTGATGCAGAGTTGCCTACTGCGTCCTTTGACTCGACGGTCAGCAGGTGTGGGCCTTCTGCAAGCGTGCCTCCATCGATCTTCACCGCATTGCTGGACAGAGATTGTTGTTGTTCATTTTCCTCTTCAAGCTTGCCGTCTACATAATACGAAAGCAGGCCCGCGGGGTTGCGGTCGTCTATTGTTATCGGGACAGTGACCGTCCCCCCTCGGACAAACTTGGGCACGGCGGCGGTCAATTTCGGAGGCGTCATGTCAGGGAGGAGCGTAGAGAATTTCGCCTCCACAGATAGCGGTTCATAGAGGCTCTCGCCGTGGAACAGCGTGTTATGCACAAGGAGCGAATAGGTGCCTGTCGAGTTCAAGGGCACGTGCAGGACGGTCGAGCGCTCGCCGGCGTTTTGGCTGAAAAAGAACGCGCCTCCCTCGCTTATGGCAGTGGTCCCAAGCCAGTCGTTGCTCGGCCAGTTGACAAACTCTTGAAAAATGCCTGCCGGCACGCTCGTCGCCACCATGCGGCCGTCAGGGCCAAACACCATCGCGTTTACGCTCGTAGAGTTGTGAGGCCATGACACCTTTAGGGTCATAGTCGTCATAGTCGGGTCGGTGACGTTGAAATAGTACGAGCGCCAGTCGCCGGTCGTGTAGCGAGACACCATGTCCGAGAGGCCGCCCACGTAGCCGTTTGGCCTGAGGCCAAGCGACCCTTCGTTACTAAGCTCCTGTTGCTCGGTGGCTTGGTCTGGCGACGACACCACGGGAACGTCCTTTGGCACGGGCTTTGTGGTGACGACGTAGCTCACGGGCATCGCTATGGTGTGGCCAGGCCCTTTTGCCATTATCTCGCCATAGTATATGCCAGACAGTGTTGTGTCGTTTGCGACGGCTATCGTGGCATGCACCTTGGCAGTTTTTCCGGGCGGAACAGTAACAATAGTAGTAGTAGCAGCAGTAGAGGTATTGTTGTCGTAGCCATTGTCAGCGTTTTTGTTGTTGTCGTTGTTGCCGCCGCCAAATTGTATGTCAGGGTTTGGCATGCGCTTGTACAGCTCGACTGTGAGTGTATAGTTCATCGATGTCGCGTTGATCGTTTTTTCGCCGCTCCAGAACGAAAGTACTGTCGGCACTGGGTAGACGCCTATCACAGGCGTGCCCGTAAATTTTTCACCGGGGTCGCCAATGCGCATTTCCTGGGTCGTTCCCCATGCGCCTCCCCTGTTAATCAGCTCGATTTCATTGTAAGAGATCTTGCCATCCTTGTTGGCGTCGTGCCAGTCATAGCCATAGACGGAGGCTATGCGCAGGTCGTCTGCAAACAGCTGTGTCTGGTTCATAAAGCTGGCAAACGGAAAGTTGACCCGCGTGACCATCAGGTCAGAGTCTGGGAGCTTGCCCTTGGCCACTTTTGTAAGGTTGTAGTAGTTCGGCTCGTACCCGTACGTCTTGTTGCTGTGCGTCGGGTCCACTAGGAATAGATTCGTGGCGTTCTTTACTTCATAGCGCGCCACCAATTTTTCAATCGTGCTTGAAAGGCCAACTTGTAGTGTTTTGCTCGTCGATGGGTTTTCGACAACAATGTCGGTAGACGCCTGCGTGCCGGGCTCTATCTGGCCGGCAAACCAGCGCGTCTCCCGCTCCCCGCCTACTGCGGAAGAGACTGCAGCAGGAACCGCTCCAGGGATCTGGAGGGCATAGCCATTGTTGATTATCCCAAGCGTGGTTGCAAACGACGAGACTGACTTTTGCAGCAAATTGACTATTGTTCGGGCGGTGTCGTCCGTATAGACAGAGAAAGTCCCGGGACTGCTCCGGGCAAGTTTGACTGCTGCAAGCGCGTCGACTCTGCCTGACCCCTGTACGAACGGGTCGTTCTTCAGGTCCTTTGCGGTAGACATTAGAATGCTCTTGACGGAAAATGGGTCAGGCATGCTGTTCCCCGGCGTCGCTTGCTTCTTCATTTCCTGCACCACGAGTGCCGCTGCGCCGGCCACCATCGGGGCCGCCATGCTGGTTCCGCCAAAGAGGATAAAGGCGCCTGCGTTGTTAGGGTCGCCCTTTTTGGATGCGAGATCCTTTACCGTCACGTCGGTCGGTGTAAATCCGTACGAGCCCACAGCCATCAGCTCCGGCTTGGGGTCGCCAAGGAGGCTAGGCCCCCTGCTTGAAAACTCGGCAACGTCGTCATAGCTTGCAGTGGACGAGCCGAACCTAGTGATGTTGGCAAACGGCCCGTACAGCAAGTGCACGTTATTTGTAGTCGCCCCGACGGAGATCGCAAGGGGCGAAGTGTTTGGCGTGCCAACGCTCCCGTAGCCCAGTCCGTCGTTGCCCACGCTGTTTACGACAAGCGTCCCGGGGTAGTCCTTGGCAAGTGCGTGTGGCACCATCAAAAGCGATGAAAAGACGCTCAGTATGTCGTAGCCGGAGCCATATTTCATCAGTGGAAAGTCCGAGATCCCCCAGCTGTTGCTCATGATGTCTGCCTTGTGGTCGCCAGTGTAGTGCCACTTCCCGTCCTGTTCTAGGTCAAAGCCGGCGGCCCACAGCCAGCCATAGAGCGCGTTGCCGGCCCACAGGGCCTTGACCGGAATTATCTTGGCGCCTGGCGCCATACCTGCCAGAGTGTAGCGCGTAGAGTTGTTGTAGATATTGTACTGCTCGTGCCCCCTTGATGCGACAGTCGCGGCGGTGCTCGTCCCGTGGCCGGCGACGTCAAACATGAGGCCGAAATAGTTCCCTTTTGGGTCTAGCGGATCGAGTAGCTTGGCAGAAATTGCGCCGGTGATGCCGGACTTGTCTGCCACAACTACCCGAGTCTTATTGTCAGTCACTCGCCAGATATCAAGCACCCTTGCGCCCGCAATTCCGGCGGAATAGTCCGGAACGCCGTCATGGTTGTAATCATAGGTGAGGAACTCGTTTCCATCGCCGAGCTTAAACGGCTTTTCATCGGTAAAGTCAAAGGTTGGCTGGCTGGGCATCAGATATGCAGTCTGGGGAAACGCCCCTGCTATCCCAAGGGTAAAGTAGTACCAGGCGTACGACATGTCCGCCACTATGGTGTCGTACACGCCCGGTTGTGTGCTGTCCACCACCAGGACAGGTATCAGAGTGAGTGATATCGTACCGAGTTTCGTAGTAGCTTCGTATGCGACTCCAAAGTGGTAGACCCCGCTCATCGAGCGGATGTAGTCTGTAGGGCTCTTGCCTATCTTCCAGTCAACGGTTGCGGTGGCGCTGAGCTCTGGCGCGCCAAAAGTGGGATACAGCATGTTATATACGGGTATGCTTCCCTGCGACGTCTTTAGGTAGACGCCGGTGGAGTTGACATATGTGTACGAAGTCATGTTTTCTGGCAGCTTTACCTTGCCCTCGTTATCGGTAGAAGTAAAGTTCATTATCACGCCGGTCTTCTGGTTGATGTTGGCCACGTATTTTGCCCTCGTAAGGACAAGTCCCTGGCCGTCGGCATCGAGCATTATCGGGATCCCCTTTGCATCCCTAGCGACCGCTTCACGCATGTCAGGGTTAGAAAAGTCCGAGCCGGTATCCACGATTGCCACCTTTACCCCGTCTCCAGTCGCGTTGTATAGCGAAGCGGCGCGGTCTGCGCCTGTTATCGAGGCGCCGGAGAGCCGGCCAGATGCGGTGCCGCCGATGTTATTGTTGCTATCATCGATGCTGCCACCAAGAGGCGGTAGAGAAGAATCAAAGGCAAGCGGCATGTCGTTTGCAAAGGAAAAGCCGCCGCTCTGTGCAAGCGGGTTCTTGGAAAACGCCACCCCAAGGAACGGCCCCTGTACGGGGTTTCCGCCGATTCCCACCACGTGAGCGCCTGCAAGCACTTGAGGGTTGCCCGGGCCAAACACCAAGGTCCTGCCAAGGTTGTTATTATTGTATTGCAGGGTGCCGAGGTTTATGGAGCCAAAATCGGACTTGATTGCGCTTTTTGGCACGCTGTAGCCGCCAAAGATTTTCGCCGTCGCGCCCCCATTGCTGTTGTTACCGTTGCTACCATCATCTCTGGCGCCAGACAGAGACAACTGCGCTGGAAGCGACGTCAGCGGCCGAGACGATTCAGATATCCCGCCGGAAAGGAGCAGCCCCTTGCTTGGCGCAAGCGAAGAGTAAGCGGGTGGCAGGGTTGTGATAAAAGCAGAGGCGACGAGGGCAAGGAGCAGGAGCGACGAAATTAGACGCATCAAATATTATGACATACCAGAGGGCTCCTCTAGGTTATTACGATTTCGACGCATGAGGTGGATAAATAGGACAGAGGCAGAGAGG
>DASZTR010000047.1:0-2833 GCA_035547955.1 Nitrososphaera sp.
GCATCAACGATATAACATGAACGACGATAGCGTGTGGAAGTCTGACAGGAATCACAAGATCCCGACCTATGACGACATAGTGAAAGCAAGGAGCGCGATCCAGGGCACCATCAGAAAAACGCCGCTCCAGTATTCCAGCACGTTTTCAAGGCTTGCAGGGACCAGCATTTTCCTAAAGCTTGAATGCCTGCAACTAACAGGTTCGTTCAAGGTGCGTGGAGCACTCGCCAAGGTCGGCAGCCTGACAGAGAAACAGGCAGGATATGGCGTGATCGCGGCATCGGCAGGCAACCACGCGCAAGGAGTCGCCTTTGCAAGCGCGAGGAAAAATGTGCCCTGCACCATCGTCATGCCGCAGAATGCGTCGCCGGCCAAAGTCGCCGCGACAAAGTCGTACGGCGCCCAAGTCGTCCAAAAGGGGTTTAATTATGACGAGGCATGGGAGGCCACACAAGAGATTGCAAGGCAGAAAGGCAGGACCATAATCCACGCGTTTGACGACCCTGACGTGATAGCAGGGCAGGGAACTATCGGCCTTGAGCTTTTGGAAGACATGGCAGACATAAACAGGGTATACCTGCCAGTTGGAGGTGGAGGGCTTGCAGCAGGCATCTCTACAGCGATAAAGGCGAAAAGGCCTAACGTCAAGGTAATCGGGGTAGAGTCCAAGGCGTTTCCGGCAATGAGAGAGTCGATATCCAAGGGCTCACTCCAGTCGGTAAAGGCAGGCTACACGATAGCAGACGGCATCTCGGTCAAGAGCCCCGGCAAGCTCACTTACGAAATACTCGCCAAGAACCTTGACGACATCGTGCTAGTCGACGACACCGCCATCGTGAAGACAATGTTCCTCCTCATGGAGCGCGCAAAACTTGTAGTCGAGCCGGCTGGCGCGGCGAGCCTCGCATATCTGCTCTCGAATAATAACACTAGCGGCCACCCGGCGGCCGGCAAGGGCGAAAAGGTAGTATCGCTTTTGTCTGGCGGCAATGTCGACATGTATCTGCTCGGCCAAGTAGTGGCAAAGGGCCTGATGCAGATGGGCAGGCTGGTAAAGATATTCATACTGCTCCCGGACAAGCCGGGTGCGCTAAAAGAGGTAGTCGAAGACATTGCAGAGCTGTCTGTCAACATCGTAGAGGTAGAGCACGACAGGCTCTCTGCAAACATCCCTGCGGGGACCGCGGGCGTCTACCTGAGCCTAGAGCTGGAGAACGAAAAGCGCTCGCAAAAGCTACTGGACTTTTTGAAAAAGAAGGGAATCGAGTTCAAACTGGTCAGCTGATATAGTCGTATTCGCGGAATCCGGCCTTGTCCGCGGTGCTGCCGCCTAGTTTTACCAGCACGAACTCTTTGTGCGCCTTTGCCACGGCAGAGTTAAAGTCCAGCTCTTTCCTGTGGAGGCGCTCGTACTCTTCTATCGACAGTTTCTTGCGGTCTCCGATGTCGTTTTCAAGGTCCAGCGTCTTGACGATCTCCTTGTACGTCGGCTGGATCTTGCCAGAAAAGACCATCGCGCTGCTCCCGCTTCCATACGAGCCAAAGCCGACGCGCCGGCCGTCAAGGTCGGTGCCCTTTTTGAACTCAAATTCCAGCAGGCTTCTTAAGCCCATGTACATCGATGCGGTGTAGAGGTTTCCGATCTGTGCCGAGGCTTCAAGGGAGCTTGACATCTTTTTCTCATACGTCTCGTTGTAGAACGACGTCTGCATGAACGCCCTGCGAAACTTTTCGTCCGCCTTCATGAAATCGGTATCGGCAAGAATTGACTCTATCGTGCCCCTTGGATCCTTTGGCTGCGGTTCGCCTGTGCCGATCTCCTTTGTGATGTGCTTCCAACGCGGGAGGTGGCGCCATTCGTGCCTCAGCAGGTATGCCAGTGCCTTTTCGCCCATTCTGCGGTACGGCAGGTGGACGGAGAAAAAGTCAATGTGATCTGTGATGGCCTCGCCCACATTCAGCTTGACGAGCCCCGTTTTCAGGGCCTTTTCCTTGTAGGCGTCAAATGCCTTCCTTACTTGGATGAGGTAAAGGAGGTTAGAGTAGCCGCCGTTCACAAGCGGCGTCTCTTTGCCAAAGGGCCGGTAAAAGTCGTACTCGTTTTTTATGACGGTCGAAGCTACCTTGGGGTCAAAGGCCATGAGGCGGGGCTCTTCTTTAATCAATAGCGCGACTGCGCCGGCGCCCTGTGTGTACTCGCCAGCAGAGCCAAGGTCGTATTTTGCAATGTCGCTTACGATGACGATTGCTGCCTTGCCGTTGTTTTCCTCAGCGCGTATCCAGTTAGCGTTGTCGTGCAGCGCATAAGAACCAGATACGCAGGCAAACTTGCACTCGATGCCGCCGGCGTGTTCAAACGAGCCCTCGCCGTACACTTGTTCAAGCATCCCTATCACAAAAGAGTTGAGTGCCTTTGATTCGTCAAGTGCTGACTCTGTAGCCACGTACAGCCTGCCTATGTCCTGCGGATGCAGGTGGGCTTTTTGCATCAGTTTCAGGCAGGCGTTTGCGGCCATGCAGGCAGGGTCTTGGTTGGTATCGGCAATCGCCATCTTGCGGATGCCGATGCCATACTCTAGTTTTTGCGGATCGATGCCTCTAGCTTCGGCAAAATCTTTGTAATCGATGTAGAGCTTGGGGACATAGATCGCCAGATCATCAATCCCTACGACTGGCATATCTCTACATTCAACATGACCGCTAGTCATTTAAAGGTATTTCTTGAGCTATTTGACCTGCCTATTGCAGCTTTTAGACTAACGCCTTCCCTCATGCCGCGACATCAGGTTTAAATTATCTTGCCGCATAATGGCTGATACATCGACCAAACCGA
>DASZTR010000048.1:0-6413 GCA_035547955.1 Nitrososphaera sp.
ACCAATATGTCCCCGCTTTCAAGGGCGATGCCGTTTTCTTTGAGCGACTTGGCAATTACTGGACCAAGGTCGCTCCCGGGAGTAATGTCGCCGGAGACCTTGACAGGGATGACTGCTATCATTGTTTTTTTTGGCAACGCGGAGCATGTGAAGTTAATATGATGGGTTACAAAAACCAGCCGATTAATATTGGCATAACACAAACAAGAGAAATCAGAAAAGTACCATTACTTGGCTGCGGTGGCAAGCGCGGCTTTGCCGTACTTTTTCTCCAGCAGGTGCAAAAGTAGGCTGAGGTCGCGCCGCTCTATGGTGTCATTAGCCCTTTCCTTCACTATCTGTACGGGACAAAAGCCGACGGTATATCCTGCAAGTGCGAACAGCTTTAGGTCATTTGCACCGTCGACTACAACTACGATGTCGTCCTTGCTCACACCCCATTCCTTTATAGTCGAGCGTATGGCTGCTGCCTTGTCGGACGTGACGTGTAGTTTCACGTCTTCAAGCTTGTTGTCCTTGAATATCAGCTCGTTTGAAAATATCTTTTCGATCCCAAGGTCGTGCTTTAGCCGGTCTGTGATTATGGTGAAGCCGCCAGAGACTGCAATCATCTTCCATCCCGCGCTCTTTAGCGCACTGCACAGCTCTTTTGCTCCGGGCATTATGGGAAGGTTCTCGGCAATTTCTCTTGCTTTGCCATAGTCGATGCCGCGCAGTGCGTGGACGCGCCTTACAAGACCATCCTCCCAGTTAATCTCGCCACGTATGCCGGCCTTTGTGATGTCCCAGATTTCTTTTTCCTTTTCCGGCCCCATCAGCGAGGCAAGGACGGGAAGATACTCGGCGTCGAGTAGAACGCCTTCTACATCAAAAACAGCCAGCATGTTTCGTTGCGTAAGCAAACAAATTCGCCTCATTATATATAAGTTTAGTATGAACGGCCCCGGATCGTCTGCTGCTTTTTGTTGCTCAAGTAATCAGTCAGCAGCACCTTGTCAATTTCGGCAGGGTTGATGTAATACGACCTGCCCTTGACGTATTTTTCCATTTCATTGACGTAGCCAAGGAGCGAATCTTCTTCGCTTATCATGATTGTGTCGATGTCTATCTTCATAGAGTGGCATTTTTTTGCCTCTACTATGGTGCGCTCGCCGATGTACTGATCGACTTGCCGATAGCGGTAGCACAGGTACACAAGTTCGCCAGACGCGACAACGAGGTCCATGCTTTGGTTTGCCTTGACGGATTCGAGGGTGTCATTGTCTGGCATGTAAAAGTGCGAATACGGTCTCTGCGAAAGGATCTTGTCCTGCTCGCCCTTATCGTCGATAAAGCATGCACTAGGATGGCCGTCGGTCACGAGTACGATGCGCTTGTTCTCCGCCCCATCCTTTTTCAAGATCCTGCTTGCGAGCCGGAACGCAGCTTGGTAGTTGGTGTAGTGCAAAAAGTCAGAGCCAGGCTCAAACGTCTTTAGGTATGGAATGTCCTGTGGCAAAACCTTTGAAGCGAGCGCCCCAAAGCCGACGATGTACACGGAATCAGAGGGAAAGAACTTGCGGTTCAAGAGGTACAAGCTCCACAGCGCGCGTTTTGCAGCTTCTATCCTGCTCATGTCTCCATACATCGTGGAGTAGCGCATGGTCGACGAAAGGTCGATGCAGTAAACGATTGCCACTCGGACGTCCTGCATCGTTTCATACTCTTCAAAATCCTCCATGTCTATTTGCAGGGGAAGTCTCATGTCCTTGCCGTCCTTGAACGAGCGCTGGATGGTGTTTAGGAGCGACTTTGGCACGTTTAGGAGACAGGTGTCGTCGCCGGGCTCGTACTTTTTGCTAGTGTCAAGCATAAGGGAGCCCTGACCGTAGTCATACGTCTCGTGCATTCCGTACTCGCCAGCCTTGAGCGCCTTCATCACGTCGCTCAGTATCCTGCCCCCGATGTTGACAAAGCCCTTGTTTGAAAGCCACTTAGGCGAGTCTTTCAGATAGCCACTTTGCAACAGCTGCCGCACAAGCGGCATCCCGTCTCCGCCCTCCACAGAGTTATTGTTACCTGACCGCGGCGAGGCTCGCTGTTGTTGTCTTTGCTGCTCGTCTGACATCTGCGACATAGCGTTCTGCAAAGTCTGCTCAAGCTCTTGTAGAGAAGGCGTCCTTTCACGAAGGGCTTCCCTACCAATCGTCTTTAGCAGTTTATCCAAGACATCTTTTGGAAGGTCGGAGCCGCCCTGCTGCTCTTGCTGCTGCGGGCTCTGGCCGTCATTTCCTTCTAGCGCAAAGTAGACGAATTTCTTGCTCCCAGCTGGCGCTTTTTTATTATTATTGGGCGAGGGCATAGCTGTTGTCCTTCTTGTCAAGCAGCGGGGGCTGTATGTGGCGCAGGCCCTCAAGGACTACTTCTGTGACTGCGGCTGTAAACTCGCCGTCAAGATCCGAAAGCGTGATGCTGTCCGTCCTGATGCCAAGCTGCTTGGCGCGCTCGACAAATTGTTTTTGCTCTTCCTTTACTGCAGAAGAGAGCACTTCTGCAACGGCAGCCTTGAGCGCAGGGAACCTTGTCAGCTGCGATTCGTAATCTGAAGCTGTGTCTGCCCTTTTGCCACCTGGAAGCACCTGTGACACCTGGAACGCCTTGTTCTTGGCAAACTCGTTCTTCATCTTGGCAATCTGCTCTGGAGATACCTTGTCCACATACTCAAGTGAGACTTCCTTTAGCGTAGAATCAATGACAGAGTCGAGGATGCTCATACGGTTTTCGCGCGAGTCCTCCATCTCGGCGAGCTCAAACTTGGACGACTGGTGTATGCAATGTATGTCGCAAAAGCGCGGCACGGCCTTGATGCCGTATATTATGGAGCGGGTGCGCTCAGCCTCCCCTATCATCATCTCCATACAATGTACGGCCATCCTGACGCTGACCCCCTTGTCGTGGTTGACATCATGGTGGGCGCGGGTAGCCTGCGTTATCTTGGCGATTGCCTTTACGACAAAAGCAGGCAGAAAGACGTTTTTTGGATCCGCGATTCTTGTCTCCTGTGCTATTATCAGCATCTCGTCGTCTACAGTCTTTGGATAGTGGGTGTCAACATGGCTCTTGAGCCTGTCAAACAACGGCTCGATTATCTTGCCCGAGTGCGTATAGTCGATCGGATTTGCAGTGGCTATTATCTTGACGTCCGGCCTAAAGACTACAGGATAGGCACCAGTGGTGAATCGGCCTTCCTGCAAGACGCTCAAAAGTGACACTTGCTTTCTAGGGTCGAGCACCGGCAACTCGTCGATGCACAATATGCCGTGGCGGGCTTGCAAGAGCTGGCCTGCAGAATATGATTCCATGCTGTACAGCTCGACGCCTTTTTTCGCTATCTTTATCGCATCTATCTGCCCTACTAAGTCCTTGACGGAAATGTCGGGCGTCGAGAGAATGTACTTGAACCTGTCTGCGCCGGAGAGCCAGTCGATCTTTGTTTCCAGATTGTCCTGACGGATAATGTCCTCGCACTCTCTTGACACGGTGAATTCAGGGATGGTCCTGACGACTTCTCTGTCAGCGAGCAACGCAGAAAGGTGCTCTTCCGGAATCGAAGTCGGGATGTCATTTGTGACTGTACCGCGGACTACGGGAATGGGAGAAAGCAGGTTCTTGGCAATTGCTTCTGCTATCTTGGTCTTGGCCTGGCCGATCTGTCCTACGAGCAGGACATCATGCCCAGAGAGGATGGCGCGGTTTACTGCGGGTACGACGTCGTCGTCATAGCCAATGATGCCGGGGTAGGGGTGCTCGCCGGCCTTTAGTTTGGCAATGAGGTTGCCGCGTAGCTGCTCCTCTACCGTGACATGCTTGTAGTTTATCTTCAAGAGGTCGCCAAGTGTCTTTATTTGCTTGTAATCTTCGGGCACGCCGGGCATGACTTCTGAATACTTTGGTTTTGAAGTGTAAGAACGGCGGACTGTTTCCTCTATCTTGCTGATGCTCATGAGGGAGACGGGCTGTTTTCGGCTCTCGCAAATTTAAAGATACTCAATTAGTGATTTTCTATTGCAAGTTCCAGCTGGCGCAGGTATTCTTCAAATTCCAGATCCTCGGCAGACTTGTCTGCTGCTGAAGCAGGAGGACGTTGAGGAGGCACCAGTTTTGGAATCGGCATCGGTTCTTTCTTTGACGGCATCGTTTCATTTGTATTGGGATGCTCACTTTATAACGATTTACCTGAATCAAACCGCGCAATAGAATGAAATATTTTTACAAAATAACTCCACGCGATCAATAACGAATATCCTCAACCCTACCGACCGGCTGTTTGTTGTAAATATTGCATGGTTTTTCGGCTGCGGGCCTAGCATGGTTTTTATTGCCGAGTATACGCCGTGAATATGATTTGTCCGCTTCGGAGTACAAACACATACTCAGAATCGCCGGAAAGGACGTTGAGGGCAGCAAGAAATTGCTTGTCGCCATCAGCGAGATTAAAGGCGTAGGTTACAATTTTGCACAGGTATTGACGCAGTCGTTGAACGTTAACCCAAACATGCGTGTTGGTTTCCTAACTGATAAGGAGCTTCGCGAGATAGAGGAAGCTATCTCAAACCCGACCAAGTTCGGCGTTCCGGAATGGTACCTGAACCGCAAGAAGGACATGGACTCGGGCACGACGCACCACATGATCACTTCGGATCTCGATTTTGCCATCGGCAACGACGTTGATCGCGAAAAGACTGTCATGAGCTGGAGAGGCTATAGACACATGTTTGGCTTGAGAGTTAGAGGCCAGCGCACTAGGACTACTGGCAGGAAGGGCGGCGCAGTCGGAGTGAAAAAGACCAAGATGGTTCCAGGCGCGGCACCGGCTGCAGCTGGAGCGGCGCCTGCGGCAGCAGGAGGAGGAGCAGCAACGGGGGCCGCAAAGCCATCTGCAGCAGCACCGGCTGCAGCAAAGCCAGCGGCGGCCAAGGAGCCAGCGAAAAAGTAAAGAGAGGTGTCATGAATGGGAGATCCTCGAAAGCAAAAGAAACTGTTCCGCCGCCCAAGGCGAATATGGACTACCGACCAGCTCAACGCCGAACTGTATATCATGGGCTCATACGGCCTGAGAAACAAACGCGAGCTCTGGAAGGCCCAGACTGAGATGGCAAGGGTTAGGAACCAGGCGCGTGCGCTCCTTGCGCTCTCGACTGAAGCTAGGTCAGAGAAAGAAAAGAGACTGCTCAACTTTTTGTCAAGGATCGGACTTGTGAAAGAAGGCGCGACACTTGATGACATCCTTGGCTTGAAGGTAGAGGATCTGCTTGAGCGCAGGCTCCAGACAATCGTCATGAAACGGATGGGCACAAAATCTGCGTCGCAGGCCCGCCAAGTCGTGACTCACGGCCATGTCTCAATAGGCAACAGAAAAATAAACAGGCCAGGTTATATTGTGAAGACGGACGAAGAGGCAGGGATACTCCTCCACATCGAGGTGGCGCCTCCGGCAGGCGACAACGGCGCTGCTACTCCGGCGTCCTAACTGCCGCTGCTCAATACATCTACGTGGTCTATCTTCCCATCAGCGTCCATGTCGAAGCCCTGGACAACCATGGCCCAATCTTCTTTGCCCTTGCTATACCTCTTCAATATCTCCTCGCTATAGTTTGTCAGCGCGATCACTGCGGATTTCGTGCCAGCAGACCTGACACCTGCGACCACTATCACGTTTGATTTGCCTTCATCATAAGGGTTTCTCACCTTGGCAATCAAGCCGTGGTTGTCCTGGCCGTACCGCCTTCCCGCGCTGTCTACCAGGCCTGACCAAAAGTTCCCCTCGTCGAAGCGTATCGGAAGGTAGCGGTTAAACTCGGCAGTGACGATGTTTGTACCTGGCCCGCCTATAGAGACAAGGTTGCTCCCAGAGAGTACCTTTTCCGCCTTGGCGTCAACGTCCAGCTTTACTGCAAATTCCGCAGGCATGACTCCAGATACCTTGCCGAGAAAGAACGCAAGGTGCACCGCATAGTGCCCGTCCCTTGCAGAGGACTTGTACTGGCCATGTGGCTCGGGCGCCCCGACTATTATAATGCCATCAAAGACGCCGTCGTGGACGAACCCATCGAAGAACCGGAGCGCGCCCCGGTTACGGCCCGCTCCGGGCGCTTCCATCGCGGTCTCGCCCCAGTCAAGCTCTATCCCAAACGCTGGGCTGGACGCCTGGTACAGCCGCGCAGTCCCCCCACGAACAAGGTTGCTTCCCGCCTCTTCGACTGCGCCCGCGCGCAAAAGGAGCCTGATGTAATAGTACGCGCTCTGCTCGTGTATGCGCAGCTCCTTTGCAACCTGCGCGGGGTACATGGGCTCCTTTGACAAGAGTTCCATGATGCGCCACGCCACAGGATTTGACAGCACGCGCATCTGCGCCACGTCTCTAAACACGGTTA
>DASZTR010000049.1:0-4314 GCA_035547955.1 Nitrososphaera sp.
GAGCATTAGCTCAAAGAACACGTAAAACTCTATCACATTGGTCGCAAGGACAGTGCCGAGCATGCCCATGGAGAAGGCAAGATACAGACCAAAGTAAAGTCCCATCTGGCTATTCACGTAATGCTTTTGCTCGGGGCTCAACAACGTCAGTGTTCCGCCGTGACCATGGCTTTCGTGCGAAGAGGTTGCAGGGGAAGTGGAGGAAGATGACTGAGAAGAGGAAGAAACATCGGCCGTCTTTGGACGGCCTGGCATGTCCTCCATTATCTTGTGAATCATGTACGGCTTTGAATAGAGAGCAAGCACGGTGCACAGCACGTAGATGATTAGGGCAAATGGGAGTGCCAGGCCGTCTAGTTTTAGGCCAAAGTCTCCAAATTGGCCCCATTTGTAATCCTCGGCGTATGAGCTCATGCCCCCGTGCAAGAGCATCGTTGGGATGAACAAGAGGCCTGTGGATACCGCAAGAACGCCAAAGGAAAACCATGTCACCGCGGTAGACCCTGCGCGCCTGCCGATCACGTATGCCACGGGCGCAAGGAGCAGCGGTATAAAGGTCGCTGCCAAAAGGAAATAGGACTCTGCCATAACTCTACTCTCTCCTCTCTATCCCCGCATGCTCCTGAATTCTGCGACGTCGATTTCCTTGTAGAGGCGGTACGCGACAATCACGAGGCCAAGGCCGACTGCGACTTCGGCCGCTGCGATTGCAATAGAGAAGAGCGCAAACACCTGCCCCTGTACATTGCCCGTTGACTTTGAAAATGCGACAAGAACGAGATTGGCTGCATTGGCGATTATTTCTATTGAAATGAGCATCCTTATCGCGTTGCGCTTGACTACAATGCCATATATGCCGACGGCCACCATTGCGACTGATACGATAAGAAAGTCAATCACTTCTGTCATTTTTACTGTTGACCCTCCTCTGCTGCCGTAGTAGATGATACAATGTCTTCCCTGCGAGCAAGTGCAAGGGCCGCAATGACCGATCCTGCAAGTACGAGACCAAGGACTATGAGCACCGGCGCGTAGTAGGTGAGCATTTCCTGTCCTATCTTTACGAAGTCAACTGGCGGCGCGGAGAAGCTGTTGGTGCTGTTCAGGCCTGAAGATAGCAGAAGCGCACCGACGCCGCCCATTATGAACAATAGCAGGACGATGCCGCCGGCCTTGCGCCCCTTGTCCTCCTTCGTGGTAAAGAGCGCTTGCGTCCTGACAAGCATGACTGTGAATATCAAGAGCACGGCGACCGCGCCCACATACACGGCAATCTGGAACATGGCCACAAATGGCGCGTCGAGTATCAGGAAAAAGCCTGCGATGCCGAGCATAGATATTGCAAGGCCAATTGCGCCATAGATGAGCTCGCGCGTTTCAAGCGCGATGATGGCAGAGCCGACTGTCAGCACTGCAAGGCCTACAAACACAGGGTCAACCATGCGACGCCCCCCTGTCAGTTATCTTGATTTCAATGTCGCCGTCGTATTTCGGCTTGACCTCGAGCTGCTGCGGCGTGTATATCAGGTGCTCTTTAGTAAATGAGGACAGCTCATAGTCGTTTGTCATGAACAGAGCGTAAAACGGGCAGGCGTCAACGCACAGCCCGCAGAAGACGCATTTGCCATAGTCAATCTGAGGCATGATAGACTTCTTGTTCTGCTTCCAGTTCTCATCCACCTTGACCATGCCTATGGCTTCAGCGATACCCTCGCACGCAATGGCGCACAGCTGGCAGCCGGTGCACTTGTCATGGAGCAGTATATGACGGCCACGATACCCTGCGATGCCGACTCCTCGTTTTGGATCAAACTGGTATCCGTCGCCAACGAACCGGAGCTTTTGCTCAGGGTAGCGGAACGTAAAGCGCCTTATCACAAGGTGCTTTGAACCCGATTCTATTGCCTTGATAAACCCGGAAGCAGTGCCGCTCATCTTACCAGAAGCCCTCCCGGACCAAGTATGCCGCCATATATTAGTGCAAGGGCGACAAACATGTTGATGAACGAGAGCACGATCAGTTTGTACCAGCCAGTGTGCAGCAGTATGTCTATCCTGATTCTGGGGCTTATACCTCTTGGGAGCAGCATAAGAAGTATCATCCCAAAGGTCTTGAGCGTGAACCATACCACCGCTGAAAGCGTGACGGGGTTGTAGATTTTGTCGCCGGTGTAGCCAGGGATTATCTCAGTTGGGAATATCACAGGACCAGCCCACCCGCCCAAGAACAGCACTACAAAGAGCGCGGCAAGTGCGTATGTCTTTACGTACGAGCCCAGCTGGATGAGGCCGTAGATCATGCCCGAAGTCTCGGTAATCCAACCTGCCACGATTTCAGATTCAGCTTCAGGCAGGTCGAACGGGATCCTTTCAAGTTCTGCCAGCGATGACAGATAAAACACAAAGGCACTTATCGGCAGGAAAAAGAAGTACCAGTACGAAGAGATCTGGGCGTTGACGATGCCCGTCAGATTGAGAGTGCCGGCCAGTATGACCACAGACAGTGCCGAGATTATGAATGGGATTTCAAACGCGATTATCTGGTGCAGGGCGCGCAGGCCGCCGATGAACGGGTACTTGCTGTTTGACGCCCAAGAGAACAAAAGGGCGATGAGCGGAAAGAAGCCGAGAATAGCAAAGACTGCAAGCAACCCCACATCGACGTTCGCAACTACCCAACCGGGCGCGACGGGTATCAGTGCGGTCACGGCGGCTGCGGTTGACACGAAAGCAATTGGCGCCGCCCAGAACAGAGGCTTGTCTGCTCCTGAGGGGACGATTATCTCCTTAGATATTAGTTTCAGGCCATCTGCCATCAACTGAAGAATGCCTTCGACCTTGCCCACATAGAGCGGACCGTAGCGAAGCTGCATCTTGGCCAAGAACTTGCGCTCTATAAATATGGTCGCAGCTGCTATCAGGGCCGCGTAGGTAAAGCCAGGGAACGCCGCCACGTGGAACAGGTCAGTGTGGATCAGGTACTTGATTATCGGGATGGTGCGCGTTGGGTCAACCGTCATCGTTAAAAACAGGTACGGGGTCAGGGGCTCGCCGTTGACCGGCGGCAGCGGCACATAGAATAGCACCACGAACACCAGTGGAAGGCCCACGAGTGCAAAAATGATGAGTATCCAGAATACCAGCCACAGTATGCTCCCGATAAACTCACCAAAGCGGAAGGATTCGGTGTATGACATATCCTTACCTGTCAGCCTCCACAGGCCAATAGTTCAGCGACCAGTATATCGACGGCATGTCAGCAAGCTTGTTGCCTACAAGGAGGTATGGCAATGCGAGCATGTTGCGGAAAGAGCCCACGGATATCTTTACCCGGTACGGCTTGGGAGTGCCATCGCTTACGATATAATAGCCGAGAGCCCCCCTGCCAGACTCGACGCGCCTATAAGCCTCGCCAGGAGGGCCCTTGGGGTTTGGCTGGAGTTTGGTACGCACGTCGCCTGAGGTTGGCATCTTGTCGAGCAATTGCCTCATGATGTAGCACGACTCTTTCATGTCAAGGAATGGCACGTATGAGCGGGCAAAAGAGTCGCCCGTCTTCATGTACTGCACCTTAAAGTCAATCTCGTTGTAAATGTCATAGGGCTCTACCTTGCGTATGTCGTACGGCACGCCCGACGCCCTGACTACAGAGCCGGTCACTCCGAGCTTTATCGCATCCTCCTTGGAGAGCACGCCAACACCCTCCGTCCTCTGCCTAAAGAGTGGCATGTTGTAAAAGATGTCCTCGTATTCCTTTAGGCGCTTTTCAAAGTAGTTAATGTGTTCGAGGCACTTTGCCTTAAAGTTGTCAGGCATGTCGTTCCTGACGCCGCCAGGTATGTTGTAGGCATGCGTCACGCGGGCGCCAGTCAGCCTCTCCAACAGGTCGATGAAAAGCTCGCGGTCGCCTGCTGGCCACATGAACATGGTCGAGTGACCAAGGAAGATGCCATAGATCGCAAGCCAGTACAGCGTATATACCTGCCTGTTCATTTCTGACGCAAGGGCGCGTATGAACTGCCCCCTGCGCGGAACCTCTATCCCCATCAATTCTTCGATCGCGAGGCTATAAGAATAGGTGATATTGGTCGAATCATGGATTACAGGTCTCTCAAGGTGTGGTATGTTCTGGATGACGTTGCGGTACTCGCACATCTTTTCCTCTCCGCGGTGGACGTATCCAGGGTCGGGGTCGCAGTAGACAATGTAGTCGCCGTCAACCTTGACCGTAAAACGAAAGTGGCCGGAGCCCGGGTGTTGCGGGCCGACTGAAAGCGTCATCAGCCGGTCGTCTTCAGTCTCCTGGACCACCTG
>DASZTR010000050.1:0-5373 GCA_035547955.1 Nitrososphaera sp.
GACCGCGTTGAGACCTCACCTTTCAATCAGGAAGTTGACCAAGGGTCCGACCGCGTAATCTGGATAAACGAGAACCGCTATCTGGTGCTCGACGGCTGGATAAAGGAGAACTTTCCAGAGATCTTTGCAGTCGCGCTGACATCTCCGGTGGAAGAGGACAGGCGGAACGCGAAACTGGCGCTACGCGAAAAGATGAGCGCGCTGTACGAGCGCGACCTAAAGGACCACGTGTACGCGGTGGCAAGAGGCGCCCACCTGCTATAGGACATACATATACATACACAGACAAATCATCATCATATTGTTGTTTTGTTTTCACGCAAAGAAAAGCAATGACAAGGCCAAGAGAACAATGAAACGCAAGAGTTAAGTTTGAGACTCTGCAAAACTAACGCGTGTCGTTTTTCGGTCCACCGGGTGGTGATGGCCCGGCCTTTGATGCCAAAAAATACGGAACGCTGACGATGGCCATCAGGCAAACAGTACTTGAAAGGGCGCGCAGTCGCTGCCAGAAATGCTCTGTAAAATTCGGACCATCAGTCGAGCCGCAATTTGAGCACATTAATGGGAGCAAGAAGGACAACAGGCCAAAGAATCTGCGCGCGCTGTGCCCAAACTGCTACAAGGCAGTTGAGGAGCGCGAGAACAAGAAAAAGGGCGTCTTTGGTGGCCTGCGCAGGGCGTTTGAGAAAGTTCCCGTGGATTTCAAGAAATAGAAACAGAAAGAAAGACGGAGGAAAAGAGAGAGACGTACGGGCGCAACTTGGACGTCCACATGTAGCACTAGCAGCAGTCATGTACTATACGATCTCGACATCATCGCTGACTTTGCGCCTTTTTAGAAGCTTTATGACACCTGCATATCTCACAGCTTACAAGTACCATTCGCGCATCCGAGACAAATACCATACGTACGCCAGGGCGCAGAATAATCATCGCAACGCAAGGTATCTTAATATGTGATACGAGATCAACCCGTCGCATAAACATATGCCGGCAAAGCAGGTGTGGAAAAAGTGCACGTTCTGCAGCAACGGGAGAAAGTTGTGTTTTGCTTGTGGAGGTTCTGGCAAGGTCTCACCAGGGTGGCAAAAATGCAATAACTGCAACGGGTTTGGGAGCGTGCTGTGCACCAATTGCGGAGGGAGCGGCGGCCGGCGCGAAAGCACTTGGGTAGATGAAGAAGGAGTAGGAGAACAACAATAACAATAACTGGAGCCGACCCTTCCTGGATGTTGTTGTTGCGGCTATATCGTTCTACTTGCTAACATCATTACTGTTGTGGTGCCCCGTGACTATCCTGTCGATGATGTATGCGAGCCCTTCAAGGTTCTCTTCCGTATACGGGGCAGCATAAATCAGCTGGGTGTATTCGGTGCGCGTGCTAGTCTTGATCAGGAATTTTTGTTGCCCAGAAATCTTTGCCGCATAGTCGCTGGCGTTGTCGTTGGACCATATTTCAAAGATGGGGATTTTGGACTGGATATCGTGACCACATTGTCCGGCTATATGTGATCCCACCTCAAACCATCAACATATCTTGGCCAATTTTCCCAATAACGGTTGTGCACCTGCTTGTAATTTGTATATATTGGATTTCTATGTATACAGTTGCATAAACCTGCAAGCTCACCCCCATGCGCACCGGGGCTCGAAAGTCCGCAAGGGCAAATAGAGCCCCTTTTTGCTTAAAACAGGTTTTACTCAAGATGGCTAGTTGATACAGTAAGTCATAGAATATGTAGATAGTTACTCCCATCTGATATGTAGACTCGCTAGTGGAAGAAACTCTTGATAAATTACCTAGATGATGTACCAAATATGGTTATTAATAGCATATGAGTCTCCAATACTGGCAATTGATGTGGGACATTAACGGCCTGATTGAAAAGCTGCTGGAGGTGCACGCGGTTGAAAAGCAAAAGAAAGGCATCACGTTTACGATGTCGTTCCGGAGTTTTCTCGTTTGCCGTCTGCGGCGTAACATGACAAAAGCAGAGACCTTAGAAGGGTGGCGATTCATGCTGGCAGACTATCATTACTCCCTTGTCACGCTTACTTCCGAAGAAATAGGGGCAACCGTCGTGCTTTTGGACTATTATTTCCAACACCAAAAAGCAGCAGTTCCGGACGGCCGCTAGCGTTACAGCAGCAAATACGCGCGGCCCCCAGCCGCGCTTTTGCTGCTATAGATCCATAGCACGTTTGTGACACTATCAGGATTTCGGGATTATCGCCATGCACCTGGCAAGGTTTCCAGTATCAACGAGACCTACGGCGTTCTTATCGATTAGAAACCGAGCATACAAGCCTTCGCAGATATCCGCAAGGATCTTTTCTCCAGGCGTGCCGAGTGTCCCTATGAACGCGCGCTCGAAAAGATCGGGCCGCGCTATTATCGCCGTGCGGACGTCCATTTCGCCCAAGTAGTCATCCGCTATCATCGACATCAACGCGGGGAAGACGATTGGGCCAAAGACGCGCCTTAGGTCGCCAAGTATTGCATCTACGAGCGTTTCAACATCTACCACCAGACAAGCCAACCTCCAATTTTACCAAGGATAGGGCTTTCGCTAATGATTTATCTTTTTTGCATGTGGCCGCCTATGCAAGACGCGAATAGTTCCAATAAACCGAGAATTAATAAAAAGAAATTCTCTTAAAAGATACGATCGGGCAAACTATTTGTCATGCAAGTGCTAATAATATGAAAGCAGAGATTATTTTTGGAGCACACGATAAAATCAGGGAAACCCCAAAGCTTGATTTGTCCGGCCTGTTAACAATGTACATTAAATGTTCATGCAGCAGCCTGGCAGCCTCGCAATTGTGATATAGACTCTACACATCAGGACAGCGAGAAAAATGCAAGAACAGAGTGAATGTGTATGTGTGTGCATTAGCAGAGAAAAGAAACAGGCTATTGTATACATATCTCTATCAATTACTCGTCAGATACTTAGATAGACTTTAATGGATCAAAACTTCTCGTGTTCTCTTTTGTAAGGCGCTTGCAAGCTGCTTAACTATCTCGCGGACGAGTATTGCATGTGTCGCAAGACAGAGACGATTTTAGACCCA
This sequence comes from Nitrososphaera sp., assembly GCA_035547955.1. Classification (GTDB taxonomy): domain Archaea; phylum Thermoproteota; class Nitrososphaeria; order Nitrososphaerales; family Nitrososphaeraceae; genus Nitrososphaera. Next base: position 3,082 of record DASZTR010000050.1, read on the forward strand.
AGAAAACAACAACCTACAAAAAAGCTATCGCAGTATCAGCAATAGCCAGCACTCTGGCCGTGACAGCTGCCTTCTCTGCAATGCTGCTGGCCACGGGGGCAAATGTTGTTGCCAATGCGCAGGAAGCAGGCAAGTCAACCGTCACAAGGGACTCGGTTTTGGTAGTAGGACCAAGGACAATTGGAAAAGGCGAGTTCATGCACATCTATGACGCTACACCCTATCACATCATGAAGGGCCATGTTGCCATGCAGGTTCCCTGCGACGACAAGAACCAGACGTCCTTGGAGGTGTTCATAGGCCAGGCGCCCCAGCTGAGCAAGGCAAATCCAGAGTTCATCAAGGAGCTTTCAACCCCAGGAAAACAGTGCATGTACCACGTAGACATCATGTCGCACCAAGACCCCAAGAACCCGATAATTTCGGATATCGTCATCAAGAACACAGGCAATAGCGACGTAAAACTGACTGATACCAGCACGATATTCGTAGGCGTCGACGAAATCATGGCCAATCCGGGAAGCGCGGGCGGCAACATGACGCACTCTTAATTCAAATGATAGAAGAGAAAAAAGAATCTCTTCTCCCGCATTTCTTTTTGTCAGAAAAGCACATGGCTCAAAGAGTTAGTTTGGAATATGGAGTCAAGTTAGGACTGTATTACCAAAACTAGAACTCGGCGATGAAGAGAGAGAATACAGCGAGTTATTTTATGCAATCTTTGAAACTGCAAAAGCCCGACTCAAGATATTAAAAACTAAAGAATCCTTTTATCATAATATCGCCCAAATTGACGAAAATCTCTACATCTAAATTGCCCGCTAAAAACAAGCAGAAAACTTTTTCAACAATTCGCAAAATTGACTCATAATCAAGGCAGGGTTCATACTGTTGTAAGAGAGGCAAAAAGAGATTGAAGGATAGTTGATGTCAAGAAGATGTCTGGAAGGAAAATGGCGCGGGGAGTGGGATTTGAACCCACGGGTCCTTGCGGACATGGGATTAGCAATCACACGCCCTACCAGGCTAGGCGACCCCCGCCCGACATCCGGATTGCTCGTTCTCTCGTGCGTTATATCATGTTTGCTGATGATGACACCCCCGTCGCTGTTGCTGCCTCGCCTCGTCGCCTTGAGCTTGGTCTTGCCAGCCCTACACGAACTTCGGTGTTAGTGCGGAGATCTCTATGGCTACTTTACGCCAAAAGCCATTATTGATCCTGCCAATATGGCGGCAAAAATACCATATGTAGTCGCCGGCAGACGCACACACCCTATTCATATAGTTCCCCGACGTTGAATCGCCACAGTCCTCTTTCCGTGTCATCTTCTAGTGTCAAAAAATGCCAGACGATAACCGTTCCTGCTCAAGAGCCATGACCAACTATTCGAACGTTTATGACTTGCCTACGTCAGTGGTGTGGCCCGCAAACACCAAACCATTAGTGATAAGAGGCGACACCCATGCCGGAAATTCTGTACAACGAGGCCATTTTATCTCACCTGTTCTCACATGAAGTGTAGTCATCGTACCTTTGATAATCCCATTTGCCATAGCGTCAAATTCAGGCACAAGCCACGCCTTCGTTCCATTGGCAGAGTAGTTGTAACCATCCTTGACATCGCAAGACATGGCGTAGTATCATTGTCTGCCGCACGACATGCTTGGATTCCGTTTGCTGCACCTTGCCAGGCAGGCCCGCTGCGGCTGGCTTTATACAACCAACAGAATATTTAAAAAAAGTGCCGGCCTGGTCGCCTCGATATTACTTGTTATGCCTTACCATTCATTTGACGCCTCAAGATCTGGCATGCCAATTAGAATTTCTGCACTCGATCCAAAAGAGTACTTGCCAGGAAAAAGTATCGTCGACGATGGAAGTGGTAAACAGATAATCATGAATGCGGTAAAAGTCGACTACCTCAATCCAAGATCCTTTGTCCGGTTCTTGGACTCTCGGGGCGAAACAATGAATGCGCCCCTATCCAATGGTGCTTCAGCAGGAAACTCGACCTCCATAACCTTCAAAGGGAGTAATGAGAAGCCGGGATTTCAAAAACGCGACCCGTAAGAATACTATATGGTCATCAGGCTACCAGAGTGGCTATACCGCGGGAATACCACTCATCTCAACAATAATAGTAGCGGCGATATTACCGCGCTGCGGGCACACTATTCCATCTCGCGCTCTGACAAGTGTATCGCTAGATACTTAGAGAAGAGGACAAAGATAGAGAACCCTTGCATCCGCCGTAGCATTGCATATTCCGATGAATGAGCTCGGGGTCATCT
>DASZTR010000051.1:0-9061 GCA_035547955.1 Nitrososphaera sp.
ACCAGATGCCCTTTGCAAACCCCCGGGAATCGATGCGCGAAATCGAGCAGGATATATCAGAGGGTGCCGATGCAATAATAATCAAGCCGGCAATACCAAACCTGGACCTCATCTACCAGGTAAGCAAGGCGACAAACCTGCCGATATGCGCATACAGCGTGTCAGGCGAGTATGCGCTCATAAAGGCCGCCGCGCAGGAAGGGTGGGTGGACGAAAACGCGGTGATGACAGAATTTCTGACTGGAATAAAGAGGGCGGGCGCAGACATGATAATAACGTACCAGGCAAAGAAAATGGCAAGGCTGCTACGGGCGTCAGAGTAAAAGACAACAGAGGCGTGTTTTTATTCAAGCCTGCCGCGAGGACATGTTGAAATAAAAAATGTTTGCAGCCGACGCAAGCTCAGAGCGCGCCACCAACATCGAGGACTACCAGAACACCTGTACCGAGTTCATAGCAGACATCAGCAGGGACTACAAGGACTGGGTGGACCGCTACCAGCTTGGCGAGCAAGAGGCCGCAAGGCGCAAGAACATCATAGACGACATAGTAAAGACGACAAACGATTGGATAAAGCGCTTTGGGACAACAATAAAGAAGATAGACATCATAATGAACGACGGCGTAAGCAAGATGGCTGAAAACACCGCAGGATATCCCTTTGGTTTTGAAGGATATGTGCTTGGAAAAAGCAGGTACGCAACGCACCCTGTGGGCGAGGTAAGGGTAAACGTCAAGGCTACTCCAAGGCCGGGCAGGCTCGTCAGGGTAGGCGACTACCAGAAGGACGAGATTTTGCTCCTCAATGCGAGCGCGCAGGTAAGCGTTGCGCTCAGTCGGGAGAGCAAAAAGGGCGCAGACATACTTGATGACTATATCGTAATCGACGCAAAAAAGTGCCAACGTGGCGATGTCCTCTCGCTTACCGTCATAGCAGAGGAGATGCAGGACGATTACGTGGCCGAGCGCCGCGGGTACTCTATGCTCGTACTGCTCACCTAAGGACAGTTTAAATTACCTAGACTTGACGACAGATAGTAGCACTTACATACATACACGCACGCGTGCGTATGTATGTGTGCGTGCGACGGTCGTCCAGTTTGGTCTAGGACATCAGATTGCCAATCTGGTAACCCGGGTTCAAATCCCGGCCGTCGCACCATATGTTACATCATCATTTTCTCCGTTACAAGAAATGTATCTCACCAAACATTAGAGTCACGAGAGAACATACATAAGCGCATTTTGCATTCATACAGAGAGTTGCAGGACGATAGCAACAGACAGCACGAGCACGACGAATCAATCGTGTCACAGTTCACAAAGCAGGCCGTCTCCTTTACCAAGATGAAAGAGCATTCAAACGAAGACGAATTTCGGCTGATCTATTCACTGGCGAAGGTCAAGCAAGACGACATAGTCCTTGATGTAGCGTGCGGCCCGGGATTGGTGGCGTGTGCACTTGCAAAGACGGCAAAGCATGTGACAGGCATCGACCTGACCCCGGCAATGATAGAGCAGGCAAGGTTACTCCAAACAGAAAAAGGCCTGAAGAACATCACCTGGAAGGTTGGAAACGCAAACCCTTTGCCTTATGACGACTCTTCCTTTTCACTCGTAGTCACAAGGTACAGCTTTCACCATTTCCTTGACCCACGGTCAGTGCTCTTTGAAATGAAGCGTGTGTGCACCCCGGGAAATGGAAGGGTGGCCGTCATAGACGTGACGCCGCCCGCGGAAAAGGCAGACGCTTACAACCGCATGGAAAAACTGCGCGACCCGTCGCACGCAAGGGCGATGCCGCTCGCCAAGTTGCACGACTTGATAAAGGAGGCAGGACTGACAGGCATAGAGACCGGCTCTTACAAGATGGACGTTGACCTTGAGGAGATATTGCAGGCGACGCTCACAAAAGCGGAAGACTCAGAAAAGGTAAGGCAGATGTTTGCAGACGATCTGGCCAATGGCAGCCTGGGAGTAGGGAGCTACGTCCAAGACGGAAGAGTCCGCTTTGCCTTTCCCATCACCGTAATCGTCGGTACAAAAGAAAAGGCGGCATAGTACCGTCATCCTGCGCTTCCACACGCGCAGAACCCGTATTCGTCGATGCGCTTGCCGCATGTAGGGCACTTGTCGCCATATTCTACCTCCCAGGCACGCTTTCCGTACAATTTAAAATGGTCGTCGTCTTCTTCAGAAAACTCCTCTCCTTCTTTTTCTTCGCATGCTTTCTTGGAACCTTTTTCCTTCTCCACACCTTTTCCCCCTGCTTTGCCCTCAGCCATCTTGCATCCCCCGCGCCACGCGGTTTTTTGCGTTTGCCTTTATGATTCCAAGTGCCTTTTCTGCCGCGTCTTTTTTTGGGAGCTGTATCATAAACACGTTCTGCGAATTCGTGTAAGTAGTCTCGCTTGGGCCCATCGCGATCATCCCGCTCTCCGCAAGCGCCTCGAACCACTCTAGCATATCGTTTGCGTACAGGAGGAAATTCTCCTCAAAGTCGGTGTCGCGGAACTTTATATTGACGTCGACAAACACGTCGCGCCCATCGTAAAATATGTCCAATAAGGTGTCGGCAGACACGCGCCTCCCGTAGACCTTTCCAAGCGTCTCGTCATATTTCTTGGGGTTCACCAGTATGCAGGGCACCTTGCCACCAGAGAATTCGACGAGCGTGGCCCCCTCCTTGTGCAGGTTAGCCTTGAACTCGTCAAGAGTGGTAAAGTTCCGTTTGGGCACGCAGGTACTCTTGCAGGCACAAGATAAGAGCTTTGTCGTGATGATAGATAGCCGAATAATCTAGTTTTTACGTCATCAGATGATATAGTTGATACAATGTTGCATGTTTTTTGCTTTTTGGAAAGAAGAAAGGAGATAAAAAAACTCATAGAGAAGAGGAAGAAAGCACACAGAGTAGGGATAACTTGGAAGATAGAATAACATCCTACTTGCTCTTGTTTTTTCCTCTGTTCGTCTTTTATTCTTCTTTACGGCCCTTAACTGCCTTATCCCATAAATGGTCGCCACAAATGCCATCCCCGATCCTGCCAATATCTCTACGACAAACTGACTAGGTCTTGCCGGTGGTGGTGAATTGGTGTTGGATCCACATGGTATGCCGGGACCGCCAAGGCAGCAGTGTTTCAATATCCAGATTTCAGAGCAATTTTCTAGCGGAATGCCCGGTGCCTTGCATTCCTGAATTATCTGCGGAGTTGATGGGGAGTTTTGGCCGGCCTGTGCTTACGCGTCCTCGCCACCTGTTACAAGAGCCAGAGAAAGCAATGCTCCTACGGCTGTTAGGAGGCCTCTTGCAGGACTTTTTCTTTTCGCCAACTGTAAAAAGAGTAAGAGATTCTTCTATTTTTTTCCCTTTCAGACTCTTCAAAATACAATAGATTTTTGCGGAAAGAATACACTAGCCAGTGTTCAAGGCCACAAAAAAGGTTTAGGGCCACATATATGGCCCTAAAAAGAGTTTTAGCAGATGCGTATGGATTTGGCGAGCATCAGAGCGCGCTGCGAGTCGTCCTCCATCATCTCATTGTTCTTGTATTTGTTGCTAAAGTAGATGAGGTCTATCATCTTGCAGCGGTCCATCGTCACCACGGCGCTCCCATTTGTGCCTGTAGTCGTGTTGGCATTTGTCAGTATCACGAGCTTGTCCACAAAGCCAGTAGTCTTTAGGGTGTTTGATATCTGCTCAAAGCTCTTGGCGTGGTCGCGGTTTATCACTACCGTTACGGCCACCTTGGTGCCGTATGGGTCTGAGAACATGACGTCGACCCCGCTCCCGTTGCTCTTTTGCGGCTTGGCCACCACACCGGCCTCGTGTGCATAGTTTACCAGGTTGCGCACAGCGTCCTTTACCCCTGATTCGAGAACAGAAATATCGCTAGTGCTCCGGCGGATCTTTATAAAGTCTGAAATCGGCACGTCCATGACGCTCCCGCGGATGCGCAACCCAGGATAGACGTTCTTTATAGTCTCGTCGATTGCCTGCTCGTCGATTATCTGCACCTCGCGCTTCCCGGCGTTTTCCGTCGCATGGTACATTATGTTCAGCATGGAGCGCACGTTGCGAAAGTCTGCAAACTCATCATAGATGACCTTCACCTTTGCCGCAAGGTCACGCTCCTCGTCTTCGGTAAAGCACTTGCTTGCGTCATGGAAGCGCACATACTCCATGATGATGTCAAGTATCTCCTCATACGTGTTAGAGCCTGCAAGGTCGACTTTGTAGTTTGCCTTTTCCAGCCTATCAAACACAGACGCATTTGCCTTGCTGATGTCGTCGTACGATGACGGCGTAAATATCAGCATGAGAGCGGCCGCCGGCACGTGGGCGTTTATCACCGCCTTGACGAATTCTGTCGTCTCTTTGTCGGCGTCAAACTCGTCCAGCTGGAACACAGTCACGCGGCCGAGGAAGCGCAAGTTCAGAGACGCAAGGGCTGCAAGGCTTGCGATGATGTCCTCAAGCGTAGAGACGTTTGCCGCGTCTGCCCTGAACTTGCCTTCCACCACCAGCTTTAGTATGGCGACTTCGACGGGCGAAAACTCGGCATTTAGCACTTGCGAGAGCGCCGAGTAGTTGGGCACGAGTTCGTTGTTCAGTAGCAGCTCGGCCTTGTCAGAGAGACGCCTGCCGGTGATAGAATCTAAAAATCCATAGTTGAACACTTTGCGCGCGGCCGACGACTGGTCGGCCTTAGCGAGCAGGTATTTCACCACTGCCCTGCGCATCTGGGCAATGTACTCGTCTGTGAAGCCGCCGAGCATCGCAGAGTAGAGGCTGTGCATATTGCGCGGCGATATCTGCGTCAGGTCTACATATGAAATCACTGTGCTGTCCTCGACCTCCTTGAGTCCCTTTATGTGAAGCGCAAGGTGCGTTTTGCCGGACCCCACGTCCTGGATTATTGTGAGCAGGCGAAAATCCTTGTCGGTCGCCTCGCCGCCTGCGACCTTGCCGTGCAGGTCGGAAAAACACGCAAGCACAGCCGCCTTGGCCTCCTTGTGGCGTCTGCCCCCAAGGATCCTGGCGTCAATCAGAGTCGGAGTCGGGCTGCTCGGGTAAGGGTTCCTATCCAGCCTATATGGATAATTCGTTCTAGATACACCTCACAAAGCCGTGCAAGAGACCCCGCACAGTGATGCCCTCGTCCCCTCCTGTAGAGAGCTCGTACTTGTCCTGGTACTGGCCAGTCAGTTCGCTCACCAGTCGGTAGAAATCGTCACCGGTAATGCCGCACTTGGCGCACACGTCACCTCGCACCTTGGCAAGTTCAACCCATCCAATAGAGGATGCGGAGCTTGCAAGAGCGTTGTCAAACTCTTTTTTGAAGTCACCTACGCTGATGGTCCTTGCAGGAGCGGCTGAAGCGGGAACCCCTCCTCCCCTGCTTTCGGCCCTTTCAGTCAAGAGCCGGGCCAGGTTGGATATGTTGCCTGCAAGCGCCTCTACCGCGCGTGAAACTTCGCGGTTTGATGCACCCACGGTCTCTTCAAGGGATTTTATCATGTCATAAGTCAGGCGGAACCTCGGATCGGTGTTGAGAAGGCTCTGGATGTAGTGGTCCTTGTGGAAGCAATAGTACGCGCTTGCACGCTTGTCAACAAAGACCTGCCCCTTGCTTACGAGGCTCTCCAGTGCGGCGTCGATCTCGCCAAACTCTTTGCGAAGATCGGCCTTTTTGGCACCGGCCGACCCCGCAGAAAGGATTCTTTTCTCCAGTATTTCCTCTGCGGTCATGAGGTAGAAATTAAAAATTCTTATTTAAACCAGAAAGCGACGATTCGCTACATCCCGGGTAAATAATATTACACAAGTGACGAATAACGGTTAATATTGCGCGGTGCAGGCATTTGAGGTGGGATGATGATCGCTATTGCTGCGTCACAACATATGATGAAAGTACTAGGGTATCTGACCAAACATTTGAAAAAGCATCGAGATACGAAGCAGATCCTTGTGCACACATCAAGGATCATGAAACCCTCCTATACATCCGGATTCTGCCGTCAAATCCTCGATGGAGTAATTGGTGAAAGGTGCATTTCTCCTTACATTAGTCAATCTTTTTCTGATTCGCTTGATGGGTAACATATGTCCAGGTCACCTTCTTTCCTATTTCTTGTGCCAAGCCGATTCAGAATTCGAATAACCAGTAACATATCCCTTGGCCTCTTTGACTTTTGTCGGCCCCCATCTTGCCAAGAAGCAAAGCAGGGTATGATACCAGTCACAATTCTTTTGTATTTTCTCTGAATCTTGCACATCCTTTCTCTGTAAAGCAAGCATGGTCAGGGCAAATATCCCACCAAGTTTTCGTCATATCCTATAGAATGGATGGCGCTCAGTTTGTTATTTCGATATTCCAAGGCATTCATATCGATAAAAGCATCCACGCCCGAAGAGTCGCCATCTTCGTCGGTAGAATCTTACGTAGAGAAATCGTCATTTCCTGAAAGCGAGGAAAATGACAGTCCACCATGCTTAATCATTTTAAAATTGACAGTGCTTGTTTTAGAATTCGCGGGCCTCGCTCAAGGATGCCTTTTCTTCGGCTGAGAGCTCTCTAGAATCGAATTTCTTCAACTCGACAGCATCCTCGCCTTCAAGAACGGGAACCCTCAGATCTCTGGTTGCCATGTTACGAGCATGTTGTTCTGGAACGATATATTGGATAGGCCTTATCCGGCAGACATATAATACGTCGTCAGGACCGATCAGAGGAATAATTATTACCCTTAGTCATACATAACAGTGCTAGGTCTGCACTGCTGATGCAGTCTCGGCCCTCTGGTGCCTTGTCCTTGCGTGCTTTACCGCGGCAAACACCGACAGAATGACCCCTACCCACACCGCGCCGAGGGCGATATTCTGCGGGCTAACATAGATGTACGGGATTGCCTCGTACAGGTTTGACTGCATGGTCAGCGCCGCAGAATGCATGTCGAGGAGCGCGGCGCTGTAGCCTTCGTCGTCAGGCGGCAGGGACGATATTGCCTCGGATCGGGCGATCATGCTTCCGATCTGCGCATGTATTCTTTCAAAGTCTGTCCGGAAGGTAGGGAAAGCCCATACAGGGTTACCCTTTTCCGGTATGAACTTTTGCGCAAGCCTCGCATAGTCGGCCAGCTGCTGCGGAGACTGGGCGCTTTGGGCCCTAGCCAAGAATCCAGAAGCCTCCTGCAAGGGATAGATGGACGAGTAATAACCATAGTACGCGACTCCTGCTCCGAGGACTAGGAATGCAATCACGCTTGGCAAGAGCAGCCGCTGGCCCACATTTGTCTTCTGCACTGGGGCGAGGGTTTGCTGCCCTGACGCAATTGTTGTTTTATCTCTTGCAACCTTCTTTCTCCGACTTAGCTGCGAGTGCGCAATGCTGAGATACGCCACATAGGCAAATCCGATGGTGGGCAGCGCGATGAGTGGCGTAAAGAGGACGTTGTTTGAAAATATCGCCACGAATATCGAGATAGAGCCATAAACGGCAAAGAATATCTCCAGAAGGGTGGTCTTTGTGAACGGCAGGGCGTATTCTTTGTTGCGCCACTCCTCGCCCTTTTTTACGATCCCAAACTTGGGTGTACGCAGGAACTCGCTCTTGCGGCCAAAGACCGCATCAAACACCGCGACAGAGTTATTGACAGAGATTCCTGCACCGAAAAGGTGCATGAACATGAATTGCATGCCCTTGTGCTTCCAGTCCTTCTTCCACACCTTGTTTATCACCACGAGGTACCCCCCGGGGCCAAGCGCCACATACATGGCAAGCACGAACACCGGCGCCCAACTGCTCTCATAGAGCTTGTAGTTCATGGCAAGGAGCATAGGGAATATCAGAAACTGCGCAAGGAAGAGAGGGTGCGCAATGTGGCGCGTCATGTGTATGAACGACTGGACTTTTGACTCTATCGGCACATTCCTGTGCGCTATCACGTCTGTCATCAACTTGAGCGCGACCTGTATCGAGCCCTTTGCCCACCGGAACTGCTGCCTCTTTGCGGCGTTCATCTGCACAGGCAGTTCGGCGTTGACCACATAGTCGTCAAGGAACATGCACTTCCAGCCCTTCATCTGAGCGCGGTAGCTAAGATCCATGTCCTCTACGAGCGTGCTCGTCTGCCAGCCGCCCGCGTCGTTGATGCACGATGTCCTCCAGATGCCCGCGGTGCCGTTAAAGTTCAGAAATATCTTGCTCAGGCTCTTGGCCCGTTGCTCTACCAGAAAGTGCAGGTCAAGCGACACGGCCTGCGCTTGCGTCATGCTAGAATAGTCTTCATTGACGTGGCCCCACTTGCATTGCACAAAGCCCATCTTAGGATCGGCAAAGTACCGGAGCAGGTGCTTTAGGAAAGATGCAGGCGGGATAAAGTCGGCGTCAAATATCGCGATGAACTCGCCCTTGGCGCTTTTCATCCCGGCTTTGAGCGCGCCGGCCTTGTAGCCGGCCCTGTCTGCCCTGCGGACGTGCACGATGTCAAACCCCTTGAAGCGGTACTCGTCGACTATGGAACGTATCAGGTCTACAGTGTCGTCATCTGAATCGTCGAGCACCTGCACCTGCATCATGTTCTTTGGGTAGTCCATCTTGCATACGGCATCTATGAGGCGTCTGGCGACGTACTTTTCGTTATACAGCGGAAGCTGGATGGTGACGGTCGGGAGCAGGGCCAGGGGGAGCTCGGGCGCCTGGCGCTTGCGCCGTTCGTGATCCTTGTTAAGGCGCGACTGAATGGCGAGGTAATAAAAGTTCATGGTGTAAAACGTGGTCATCCAGGTAATGGCGAGGAAGATGATGTAAAGAAAAGTGCCCGGACCATACGTCACCATTTCTTGGACTAGACCTCTTTATAGAGTATTTAGTATTTATAGATACGCAGAAGAGCTTCTATAATCTCTCATGCGCCCTTCTGGAATATCTTTATTGCCTGCGGCGGACAGACGTTCTCGCACGCGAGGCAAAAGATGCAGTCCTTTTCCCTTGCCATAAACGCCTTTTTCTCCGAAGCAGGATGGCCGGGAGTGTCGAGCCATTCGTACACGTTG
>DASZTR010000052.1:0-5488 GCA_035547955.1 Nitrososphaera sp.
CATATGCAAGGCGTACAACTCGAGCCACCTGGAACTGATTGTCAAGTCGATGGGCAAGTACATTGACGACTTTAAGGCCAAGATGATAATAATCGACAGCATCATCTCGCTCCACAGGGCAGAGTTTGCCGGAAGGGGCACGCTTGCAGACAGGCAGCAGCGCCTAAACGGCCTGATGCACAAGCTGGTCAGGATAGCCGAGATCTACAATGTCGCGGTAATTGTGACGAACCAGGTCCAGTCAACTCCTGACACGTTCTTTGGCGATCCAACCAAGCCTGCAGGCGGAAACGTGATTGGGCATGCCTCGACATACCGTATCTACCTAAGAAAGGCAGGAAACGACAGGGTGGCCAAAATAATCGACAGCCCGTACCACCCCTACTCAGACGTCAGATTCACCGTGAACGAAAAAGGCATTGACGACACGGACGAGGCTCCAAAAAAGAAGTCCAAAGAAGCTGCTGAAGAATAGAGACAACAATGACGATGCGATCTTAGGCTAGAGCAGAGACGCCTTCTTCTCTGCCTGCTCCAATGCCTCTTTATTGCCGCATTCAGAGATAATGTGCGCCAGTTTTTCATGTGCCTGACCACTTTTAATTGCGTGCCGGGCAATCTTCACTCCTTCTTTCAGATCACTTGCAACTCTGCCGACTACGAGCGCCGCAGAAGCGTTAAGCACTACAATGTCCTCCTTCTCTTCAGCGGCCTTGCCATATATCGCAGTAAGCGTGCTCTTTATCGAATCGTCCCTCGTAGTAACCTCCAGCCGTTCCGGCCGGGCCACTGACATGCCCACTGCCTTTGGGCTCAGGCGAAGCCGCTTCACTGTCTGGCCACCATCGTCGTCACCCGTAACCCACAGGATGTCGTTTTCGCACGTATTTGACAGCTCGTCAAAGCCGTCTGCCGCATGTACTATCATAGCTTCAGATATGTAGCCTTGGCAGGCCTGTGCAAGAGTCTCCATGAAAGACGGCTCAAAGACGCCTATGACCTGCCCATAGATGTTGGTGCATGGGTTGCTCAGCGGCCCTACCATGTTAAAGACAGTCCTTATCCCCACCGTCTTTCTCGCCTGCGCAGCGTTCTTCATCGCAGGGTGGAACGTCGGTGCAAACAAAAAGCCAATGCCAGTGTTTTCGATGCATTTTTGCACTTTTGTCGGCGGCGCGTTCAGGTCAAGCCCGATGCTTTCAAGAAAATCCGCGCTCCCGCATACTCCGGACACGGACCGGTTGCCGTGCTTGGCCACTTTGGCCCCTGCCGCGGCAGCAACGACGGCCGCGGCTGTGCTGACGTTGAAAGTCCTTATCGAGTCGCCTCCTGTACCGCATGTGTCGATGAGCGGCAGACCTCCTCCAACTGCTGGTGTTATCCTTGTGGCACGTCGCCTAACCGACTGGAGGATTGCGCGGAGTTCTGCAGGAGTTTCACCCTTCATGGTAAGCGCCACAAGAAACGACGCAATTGACGCCTCCGAAGCCTCGCCGGACAATATAGAGTCAAATGCGCCTGCCATCTCAGCCTCTGAAAGGTCAACCCTTGCAACCAGCTTGCGTATGACTGGCCGCAGGTCTGCGGCTGCATGCGCGACCCCCATTTTTATTTTTCCACCAGCGAGAGAAAGTTGGAGAGAATCTTGCGCCCTTCGCCGGTCAGTATTGACTCGGGGTGAAACTGGACGCCTTCGATTGGGTACTGCTTATGCCTGATACCCATTATTTCACCATCATCTTTGGCGCGAGCCGTGACTTCAAGGCAGTCCGGGATTGTCTCTTTATCAGCTACAAGGGAATGGTATCGGGTCGCCCTGAATGGGTTGCTCACATGCCCAAAGAGCCGGTCGCCACCACCATTGTCGCCGCTGATGCCATATTCTATGGTGCTAGTCTTGCCGTGTCTGACTTTTTTGGCGTTTATTACCTTGCCGCCAAAGGCATGCACTATGCCCTGATGCCCGAGGCAGACCCCGAGGATCGGGGTCTTGGGTCCAAGCTGGAGGATTACATCTGTGCAGATGCCAAAGTACTTCTTATCGGCAGGGTGGCCAGGGCCGGGCGAAATGACGATGCCGTCCGGCTTCATCTTTTTTATCTGTTCAAGAGTAATCTTGTCGTTTCTGACGACCACAGGGTCGGTGTCCATCTCGCCTAGCAGCTGGGCTATGTTGTATACAAAAGAGTCATAGTTGTCAATGACAAGGATTTTCTTTTTTTTCTTTCCACTACCTGTCAAGGGAGGAGACCTAACCTTCGGTGGATGGGGACTGGCCAATGCGCTGCTGCCAAAAGTGACCGCCTCTTTTCATCTTACTCCACTTGAAAAAGCAGCGCGAGTGTATTTAAATCTAGTGCGCTCTTCTCATGGCCACGCGGATGTGGGGGACTCAAAGGAAATCCGGGAAGATATATAATCCAAGGCTTACAAAAAATCTCGTCCTTAAGAAAAAGGAAAGAGAGAGTGAATGATGTCTTGGTCAAAGTCTTTATAAACGGATACGGAAACATCGGCCGGCGCCTCGCAACCGCGCTTTCTGCGGACAAGGAGATCCAGTTTGTCGGTGTAGCCAAATACACAGTAGACGACAAGGTCAAAGAGGCGCTGGACAACCACTACCGCGTTTTCGTGCCAGAAAACATGTTAGCTACTTTTAAGGAAAAGGGCTACGACGTCACTGGCTCCGTCAAGGACGCGGTTGCCGCATCGGATCTGGTGGTAGATGCTGCAAAGGAAGGAGGTGGCTTTGAAAATAAAAAGGCGCTGTACGAGCCGATGAAAAAGACCGCGATATTCCAGGGCGGCGAGGACCGACACGGCGAAATGGCAGTGGCAGACATGATACACAACTCGCGCGTAAATTATTCCAAGGCGCAAGGGCGCACGTACGTCATACAGGGCAGCTGCAATGTATCGGGGATGGGTAGGATAATGCAGCCGCTCGTCGAAAAATACGGGCCGCAAATAAAGCGTTGGGACGTCTCGCTCATAAGGAGGTGGGCAGACCTCGAAGACACTAAGCAGGTAAAAGATTCCATAGAGTGGGACAGGAATCCGCACCACCAAGACGATGTTAAGGACTTTATCCCGGACGCCAACCTGTACGTCGACGCCTTCAAGGTGCCGTCGAGGATGATGCACTTGCACCACATGACCATACGCTTCGACGGCAAGGCACCAACAAAAGATGAAGTGCTCGAATGCTACAAAAACGAGTTTGGGGTGGCGATACTGAACTCTGCCAAGGGGACGGGCGACGTCCGCAAAAAAGCGATAGAGCTTGGCTTTACGCACGGCGACACCAACATGGTCCACGTGCATAGCGACATATTGCGCGTACAGGACGACACGGTAAAACTGGGCTACTCTGACGATCAGACGGGCATGGTGATACCGGAGAACCACATGCTCATACAGTCGATGGCGATTAAGCGCCCCCGCGAAGAAGCTCTGAAAAGGACCGACACCCTATTCAAGATGAGCAAAAAGCGCAAGATCCTTGAAGAGGAGTTCAAATAATCAGATAAACAAAGAGAAAAAAGAACGCCAAAAGTCGATTCACCGGATCCTGTCTGCTCTAATGCATTTGCAACAAATCATAAGCAGTTTGGATAAAAGGTAAAAGCCCTTGTCGGCATTGCAATGTCCTGTAAGTCGAAAGCCTCGGCTTACTCATTCACAATATGGGAGGGCTGGCCGAACAGCATTTCCAGCTATGACCTACTGCCGTCGCTCTTCCATATTGTTATTATTGTTGTCCTTGTTTGGTCTTTTAATTGCGCAGCTTTGGGTCACGCGCTTGTGCGCAGAATAGAGCGCCCACGCAAGGAGGCCAATTGATGCGACGCGCATTGGCAGCTGGTACTGTACAAATAGGCTGGTTGCCGCGGCGCCGGCGACTCCAAAAGTCGTGGCCATGAAAAAGCCTGCCGACGTGCAGCCGGCGCAGGCGCTCGATATCACTCCGAGCGTAGAACCTGAAAAGAATGATGCGCCCAATCTCACCGATGATGTCCTAAAGATGTAGACGTTCATACTCACGATGGTCCCAAGCATACATGCAGTTATGGTGGAAAGCACAAATCCAGTCCACCCGCTTGGAGGTATGTCAAAGACAAGATTTGGCGAAAAGAAGATCAACTCGTCAAAGTTCGCCATCATGACCCAAAAACCCGCCGCAACTGCAAGTGCAAGGAAGATGTACGCCTTGCTTGAAGAAAGAAACACGAGGGAAAGCGAATTGTTACTCATCATTTTCCTGCGGTTAGGACAACATAGTGCAGCCTGCCGCTTAAAACCGTTGCTTGTCATTTTTTTCTTAGGGCAGAAGAATTCAAATACTGAGTGCGCATGTACGCCCCTATGAAGAAAAAAGCACAGGTGCAGGCACCGCAGGAAAGAAAAGAGTGTGCCTTGTGCGGCACTATGCTCCCCGTAGGAAGTGAGGTCAGCATCTGCAGCGAGTGCATGAAATGCGCCGATTGCTGTGTCGGTCTTGAAAGCCTGCGCGACTCGTAGTATGGTATTGTCACTCTACCATTTTTAGCGTATCAGTTATCGTCACTATGCCGATGACGTTTCCTTTTTCGCTAACGAGTATGCACTTTGCAAACCGTACAAGTGGTACGAGGGCCTTTGCCGGCGTTGACAAGTCAACTATGGGTGCAGGCGACTCCATCACTTGGTAGACCTTGAGATCCTTGAGCTCGCCCTCGTCTTTTTCCACCATTATCTTGGCAAGGCCGTCCTCTGTCAGTATCCCGACTACTTTGGAGCCATCAAGTACAGGTATCTGGCTGATGGAGTTTCGACGCATCATATCTATCGCCTCATGGAGCTGTTCGTCCCTCTGGACGGATATCAACTTCCTGCTGCAGATATCGCCGGCCTTCATTGAAGTCTTGCCCTCAAGCGAGCCGAGAGCTTCAAAGATCTTGCGCGCGGTTTCATAGCTGGGCTTGCACCGCCCGGATTCAATCTGGTTTATCATGGAGGTGCTGACGCCGGTGAGCCCTGCCAACTTGCGCTGCGTTATGCCAAGGCGCATCCTGGCCTGCTTTATGTACTCTAGGCGCGGTAGCAAACAATCTGATGTTGTCTTTTCAACTTATATAGTCTTGCAGTTTTTTGCGTAGTTTTATATTGTGTGCGTGTGGATTTTTCTTGTTACGACTGTTTATGGGGAACGGCAACAATGGTGCAGCAGAAAAGTGGGATTCGGTCAAGCGGTACAAGCTGACCAAGATGATAAACGAACTGTCAAGTATTTCCGGCCACGGCACCGAGCTTGTCACCGTATATGTGCCCCCCAGACGTCCAATTTTTGATGTCATATCGCAGCTGCGCAACGAGGCCGGCACCGCCTCCAACATAAAGTCAGATTTGACCCGCAACCACGTGCAAGACGCCCTGAGCAGGACTATGGAGCACCTAAAGCTATTCAAAGAGACGCCCGAAAATGGCCTTGTAATATTCTGCGGTGCCA
>DASZTR010000053.1:0-7859 GCA_035547955.1 Nitrososphaera sp.
AAGAGCTGACGCTGGAGCGCGTGCTTGACATCTGCGAAAAAGAGCACTCGACGGGCATCGTGACTTGCGTCGGCGGCCAGACTGCAAACAACCTTACTCCAAAACTCGCAAAGAACGGGATAAAGATAATTGGAACGAGCAGCGACGACGTTGACAGGGCGGAGGACCGCGCAAAGTTCGGCCAGCTCCTTGACACTCTCGGCATAAAGCAGCCGGCGTGGAAGCAGTTTACCCGTCTTGCAGAGGCCAAAGAGTTTGCCGAGACCGTCGGCTACCCAGTGCTCGTCAGGCCGTCGTACGTGCTCTCTGGCGCGGCCATGAAGGTGGTGTGGGCCGAGCGGCAACTGGAGCGCTTCTTGACCGACGCCACAAACGTCAACCCTGAGCATCCAGTGGTAATCAGCAAGTTCATGCAGGACGCGGCTGAGGTTGAGGTGGACGCAGTTTCAGACGGCAAAGATGTGCTCATCGGTGCCATAATCGAGCACATCGATAATGCCGGCGTGCACTCGGGTGACGCCATGATGAGCATACCGCCGTGGAGGCTCGACAGGCGAATAATGGAAACGGTGACGGACTACTCTGTCAAGATAGGCAGGGCGCTAAATGTCAAAGGACCGCTGAACATCCAGTACCTAGTCAAGGATGAGCAGGTGCTAGTCATAGAGGCAAACGTGAGGGCATCCCGCTCGATGCCGTTTGTGTCAAAGTTTGCCGGCGTGAACATCATCAACCTTGCGGCAGGAGCAATGCTCGGCAAACCGCTCCCTACAAAGGCAAAAGACCTGTGGCTCAAGGCACCCGGCTTTGGGGTAAAGGTACCGCAGTTCTCCTTCATGCAGCTTGAAGGTTCGGACATTGTCCTTGGCGTAGAGATGCAGTCGACAGGCGAGGTCGCGTGCTTTGGAGACACGTTCTACGACGCGTTGTCAAAGGCATACATGGCTGCAGGGTACACGCTCCCCCTTTCCGGCTCAGTATTGATAACCATCGGCGGGCAAAAGAACAAGGAAAAGCTCCTGCCGCTGATATCGATGCTTGCGTCGATGGACTATAAGATCCTTGCGACAGAGCACACCGCAGAGTTCATGGAGAACAACAATGTCAAGGACGTAGAGCTAGTGCACAAGATAAGCGAGCCGGGCCGCAAGCCCAACATCGCAGACCTGCTCTATGAAAGGAAGTTGGACTTTATCATCAACATCCCTGCGACGTCAACGCTTGAAAAGTATGTCGGCATGCTGCAGGACGAGTATCTGATACGCAGAAAGGCGGTGGAGATGGGCGTGCCCGTAATGACTACTGTAGAGTCGGCTAGCTCGTTTATCAAGACGCTCCATTGGCTGCGCACCAATACGCCAACTCTCGGGCCTCTTGGCAATTACGCCAAGCTGTCATCCTAGACTAGGGCTGCTACCGTCAGCCGCCACTGTCCTCGCTTTCAACCCTAGACGCCATCTCGTCCAGCTCCTCGATGCCGCGGAACTTTTGGTAAGTCAACTTCTCAAGCGTCGCAAGCAGGCTCTTTGCCGAGCGGAACTGTGCGACCTGCGGGTCGCTGATCTCCGCGTATAGCCCTATGCCCTGCAGGCCTGCCTCCTTGGCAAAGCCCAGGATAAGGCCGTTAAAGCCGGTGATGAGTGACGAGCCGGGAGTGGGTTCCAACCCAAGCCGGCGGAGCTGCCCAGCCAGCTCCTGTGTCGTCGCAGCAAAGAACGTCTTTGGGCTCTTGCCGTACTTTCTGTCGGTGTGGAACGCGCCGAGCGTGTATATGAGCTGGGTTGAATACTTTCTTGCGACGTCAATGACGTCCTCGCACAGGTCGTAAAGCTCCTGGTTGGTCTGGGGCTGGCCCATCCCGCCTCCAAACACGACTACCGACCCGTCAGAGCCGTACCTGTACTCCCATTTTTCCCGCTGGAAGTCGATGTATCCGCCGCTGTCGACGACGTAGTTTGGGAACGGAATTGAGATGTGCCTGAACGGCCGTGTGCCGAGGCTCTTGTTGATAAAGTCGATGGCGATGCTACCGACGTTGCCCATGTCCTGCATAGCCGCTATGACTATGGGCTTGCGTATGTCGACATCTTCCTCCACACTGACGGCTCCTTTCATCATGATTACCTGATGCATGTATTTCCGCAGCCGCCTGATAAAAAAGTAGCCTAACAGCAATGACAATGAAAAAAAGAAGGTTAAAAATTGGGCTCTACTGCAGTGCATCTGGATATATATACGGTCATGGAGCAGGAGGGAAGAAAAAAAGACTTGTCAGACACAGCCTTTGGTGGAGATAGCAATGACGATGGTTATGGCAATATTGACAATAGTAGTAGTAATTGCGATGAGGATGATAACAACGTTGCCAATGACAATAATGATAATGGTGACAATAACAACAATCTCTCAAATGACCACATGGCGGCGATGGTGGGATGGAAGGCGCGAAAAGAACAACTGCACCGCCAGCAGAAATCCGTGGACAGCGTAAACAATGAAGCAGAAAAAGTCAACCTGATTTCCCTTTCAAAGAAGAAAAATCAAGAGGACTATTACAATTAGGCCTCAGGCAGCTGCCTTGGCTTCCACCTTTTGAGGGCAAGCGAACTTGCCGTCACCGACACTGAGCTTGCGGCCATTGCGAGGCCTGCGAGCGCGGGGTATAGCAACCCCGTCGCCGCGACCGGTATTAGGACGACGTTGTAGAGGAACGCATACGCAATGTTCTGCTTTATCTTGCCGACAGTCTTTCTTGCGATCTCTATTGCCGAAACTACGTCGCATATGTCGCTTTTCACAAGCACGATGCTCCCTGCCTCTATGGCTAGGTCCGTGCCGGAACCAATGGCAATGCCTACATCAGCGGCTGTCAGGGCAGGTGCATCGTTTATCCCGTCGCCTACCATCGCAACCACAACTGCTTCTCTATCACCATTGCGCATCTCGCTTACCGCGTCCACCTTGCCAGAGGGCATGACTCCTGCGTAAACGCGTTCAATGCCTACTAGCCGGGCTATTTCTTTGGCCGTCTTTAAGTTGTCTCCCGTAATCATCACGGGCTCGATGCCCAGGTTCTTGAGCCCCTCGATTGCTTCCCTTGCTCCCTGCTTTGGCGCATCCATCAGGCCGACGACGCCTATGATATCACTGTTTGCAGACACTACGACCGCCGTCTTGCCCTCCGCCTGCAGGTTTTCTACTGCCGCCCGCGCAGACGGATTGACGTCTATGTCGTCCGCCTCTTCGATGAACTCTATGCTGCCTACCCTTATTGTAGTGGTTGCAACGTCGTCTACCAATATTGCAGTCACCCCCCTGCCTGGCATCACCTGAAAGTCAGAGACCTCCATTGGTTTGATTCCCATCTCCTTGGCATGGCTAACTATTGCCTTTGCAAGAGGGTGCTCAGAATAGTTCTCTGCAGTGGCGGCAAGGAGAAGCACGCCTGCGTTACCCTGCACGCTCTGGCCTTCTGCGGACAGCACCTGCTTTACCTGTATCACGTCAGCGACTTGCGGCCTGCCTTGCGTAAGGGTGCCCGTCTTGTCAAACGCTACGACTCTGACCTTGCTCAATGCCTCGATTGCGTCGCCGCTCTTGAATATGACTCCTTGCGAAGCACCCTTGCCCATCCCGACCATTATCGCGGTGGGAGTGGCGAGGCCGAGAGCGCACGGGCACGCCACAACCAGTATTGCGACGGCTGGGATGATTGCCGCTGATGCTTCTCCTTCACCACCACCTGCAAGCGCATACCACGCTCCAAAGGTTGCAAGGGCCGTCGCCATCACTGCGTAAGCAAAGTACCCTGCGATTTTATCTACGAGCTTTTGCATGGCCGGCTTTTTGCCCATAGCTTCCTCAACCAGTTTCACCACCTGCGACAGAAACGAGTCCGCGCCGACCCTGGTAGCCTTGACAATGAGCATCCCATCCCTGTTCAATGTGCCGCCTATTGTGCCGTCGCCGGCTTTCTTGTGCACAGGCGCAGACTCGCCCGTCGCCATCGCCTCGTCAACCGCAGACTCGCCTTGTACTACAATCGAGTCGACGGGTATCTTTTCTCCCGGCCTCACTACAATGATGTCGCCGGTCTGTATCAGCTCCACCGGCGTCTCGACCTCCGAGCCATCCGCCTTTTTGACCCTTGCCGCCTTGGGTTGGAGTTCTAGCATCTTGCGAATTACCGCTCCTGTCCTACCCTTTGTCTTTAGCTCAAGGTACTTGCCAAGTAGTATGAACGTGACAACGAGCGACGAGGCGTCGTAGTAGATGCCATGCCAAGCCGGCGCTGGAAACGTGTTGTACGCGCTGAATGCATATGCGGCCGTCGTGCCAAGGACGACGAGCGTGTCCATATTGGCCGCCTTCATCCTTGCTATCCTGAACGCACCAGAATAGAACCGGCTCCCTGCAACAAACTGGACTATCGTGGCGGCCAAAAACGCGATGTACACTGCGGCATCGGTCTTTGCGAGTGGCAGGAACGAAAACACCTCTGGGTAGCTGAAGAGTGCGGCAGGTATCGTAAATGAGGTTGCAAGCAGGAAAAGGTTCCTGAGCTTGTGAGCTTCAATGTCGTGGGCGCCTTCCTTCGCGCTCTCGCCTATTACGCTATAACCATAGTCGCCTGCCGTTTTGCGTATGTCCGCAAGCGAAACGAGCGCCGAGTTGTACTCTACTAGCACCCGCGCGTTTCCATAATTTGCAGACGCAGATTTTACACCTTCCAACCTTGAAATCCTTTCTCCAAGCCTCTGGGCGTCTGCAGAGTCGGTGATGCCCTCGACCTTTAGTGACGCCTTTTCATAGACCACACTGTAGCCGACTTCCTCAATCGCCTTTTCGATGTCCTGCAGGCCAACCCTCGCAGGGTCAAACTCGACCGCGGCCTTTTCACTTGCGAGATTGACTTCAATCTTTGACACGCCGCCTATGGTCGAGACATGCTTCTGGATAGAATTGACGCAGCCTGCGCAGTGCATCCCACCTATCTTGAGCAGTATCTTTTTTTTGTCTCCCACCTGAGAGCCTTTTCCCCTTCTTCCTCTTACCTCTTTTTCTTCAACCACGGCTAGTTAATTTTAGGCAGGCGGCTATTTAATTACCGGACTTTACAATTGTCAAGTAAGTCTCTGCCTCTACTGCATCCTGACAAAAAATCACGCATTCCTGCGGCTTGTTCCCTGTATGCTCTGATTGTACATGGGTGATGGTGCCGCAGAACACGGGCGAATGTCGTGACGGCGATTCTGACTTCGCGTTTGACGCAAAAAAAACAACGAAAGGCCGCACCTTTTGGATCAGTAGCCTCTATGCACGAGCGTCTTTAATTCGCCTATGGCTGGAATACTTTTGCACGTGTTCCATTGCAAAGAGATATGAAAAAAAGCATTGAAAATTTATTAGACCTGAAAAGGCAGGTGATTATGATGATGATACAACACCATGTCGCTTTCAATGAATGACAAGCTAACGCTGATCCAGTACGCCATAAACAAGTACGACTCGGAAAACACCATCAAGGAAAAGCTCGATGGAATCCTCTCGGGAAAGGACGTAGAGCGGGGAATAGATATCCTAATTGCGACGCAGCGGGTGCGCAGGATAGGGCCAGACGTGATACAGAACAACATCAGCCATACCGAGCTTCCAGAACTGCCCAACAGCCTGAAGGAAATAGTTGACAGGATCTAGCCCTGATTTCTCTTCTTCAGGCAGGCAATGCACTCCGTCAGTATCCTAGCCGCCAGGGCTGCGGTCCGGCCGTCTGCGTCATACCCCGGCGAAAGCTCGACTATATCAAAACCTGCCACATCGCAAGTGTTTATAGTGCCTGTCAGCAGGTACAACAGGTCTGCTATTGTGACCCCGCCGGGGGAAGGCACAGATACGCCTGGCGCAAAAGCAGGGTCTACGCAGTCAAGGTCGATTGAAATGTACGCCCTACTCCCTGAGATCTTTTCCCTTATCATCTTTGCAACCTTGTGGACGCCAAGGTCCGTGATGTCGATTGGTGTGACCATCGCAAGGCCAGCCTTTCTTGCGTTTTCAATCTCTTCTGGCTCTGCAGCCCTCGTGCCTACCAACACGCTTTTTTTGTAGTCGACGTAGCCGGCCGAGTCGGTCAGGACAGAGCCGTAATAGTTCCTTGCCGACGACACGAAATCCGGGTGCGCGTCGAAATACAAGAGTGCTACCTTGCCTTGGCCTTTGCCCTCTGCAGCGGCCCTTAAAACGTCGGCGGTGAGCGAGTGGTCTCCTCCGAGTGTAACCGGGATCTTGCCTGCCTCTACTATCTTGCGCGCCTGCTCGTACACCGCGTTCCTCTGCACGTTGCCTGCGTCAAAGATGCGCTTGTCTTCGAGCGTGCCGCGCATGGGAACTGTGGGTATGAGCTTGCCGTCGCGCACAAAGAACTCGGACTCGTCAGACGCCGCCCTGATGGTGTCCGGCGCGGTGCTTGCGCCCTTCCGAGTCGCGTGCGACCTAGACTCATCCGGCACGCCCATGACTACAATGTCTGCGTCGTCAAAACTCTTGGCGTTTGCACGGTGAAACCTCGTTGCTGTTGTCCTTGCCAACGCCACGTACCATGAACTTGCCTGCTTTTAACTTCCCACTTGTTTAGCGTAAACGTGCATATGGATGTACGTATGTGCGCTGCCTCCACATCGTACATGAACAACCTTTAATTTGATGGAAAAGCTGCTCCTCTCCATCATATGTCCACAATGAAGTATATCCAGCTTGAACCGCACAGTGACGTTGCCATCGTCAAGATAAACAGGCCAGAGGCGCTCAACGCCATGAACGTTGATGTCATTGCTGAGCTCTCGCGCACAATAGATATACTTGCAGCAGACGACGGCACGAAATGCGTCATCATAACGGGAGCAGGCGAGCGCGCGTTCTGCGCAGGGGCGGACATTGCCTTCATGGTCAACATCGAGCCTATGGCCGCAGAAAAATACGCGTCTGCGGCACAGGCGGTCCTCAACAAGATAGAAAAGCTGGAAAAACCAGTGATTGCAGCTGTAAACGGCTTTGCGCTTGGCGGCGGATGCGAGCTGGCGATGGTCTGCGACATGCGCATCGCGTCTGAAAACGCCAAGATCGGCCAGCCGGAAGTGACCATTGGGATCCCGCCAGGGTGGGGCGGCACGCAACGCCTGCTGCGGATCGTAGGCCCTGCAAAGGCAAAGGAGATGATCTACACCGGCAAGATGATAACCGCCGACGAGGCCGCGTCGATAGGCCTCGTCAACAAGGTCGTGAAGCTGGGCGCGGATGATCAACTTCCCCCAGAGGCGCCAAAGGGTGACACGGCCGCAGAAAAGGCTCGCGCCGCAGAGGTAGCCAAGATCCTGAACAGGAAGCTGATGTCTGAATGCATGGCCCTTGCCAAGGAGATAACAAAGAACAGCTTTAACGCAGTCAAGATAAGCAAGATGCTCATAAACCGCGGCATGGACTCTGACATCGAGACTGGCCTGCGCCTGGAGATCTATGGGTGGGCACTCTGCTTTGCGCACGATGACCGGAAGAACATGATGTCTGCCTTCCTCAACAAGGGCAAAAAGTAAGGTTGCTAGGCCACTACGCGCGCGCCCTTGCTCGGCACGCAGGCAAACGTCCGACACTTTATGCCGGTCTCAATAAAGCCTGCGGCCATTGCCTCTGCAACTTTTTTGATGCCCTTTTTCCCTTTCAGGAACGCGACCATCGAAGGGCCTGCGCCGCTTATCGTTGTAGCAAGCGCGCCAGCGGCAAGCGCGTTTTTCCTGACGCTGTCGTAGCCTTGTATCATGTGCTTTCTTGCAGGCTCGACAATAACGTCGTTGCCGTCGATCCCCCGC
>DASZTR010000054.1:0-15043 GCA_035547955.1 Nitrososphaera sp.
CTTGCAGGAGCTCTCCTTACCGGCATCTTTGCAGAAAAGAGGTTCACACCGTGGGGCCATGACGGCCTTGCGTTTGGCAACCCTGCAGCGCTGTACCAGAACGCCGTCGGCGCGTTTGCGGCACTCGCGTGGGCCATGGGCCTGACCGCAGTTATTATCAAGGTAATGGACGTGGTCTGGCCAGGCGGCATCCGCGTAACGCCAAAGGAAGAGGAGATTGGACTTGACCTTTCGCAGCACGGAGAGAGGGCGTACGTATCAGAATGAATAGTGGATGAATAGGCCACAATCTGACGGGGCTCGTTTTTTCGGCCCCCTTCTTCTCTCCTCTCTCTTACTTTTTTTTCAAACTCCGTTAACAATTGTCAACAAATCTTATATCTGTGCGCGCTTTCGCAGAAATGTATATAGAAATGAGTTCTCGTGGCAGCTTTACAAAGGGTCAGACGTGGGGTGCCTTGAAAAAGGCTTGGAGGGGGTACAAGATAGCCAAGGTGCAGGGCGACAACGGCAAGATGAAGGAGTACGCGACAAAGATACGCACCCTGCAGGGGGAACTTGGAATAGCCCAGGCTTCATTTCCCGAGCTTGGCATCTAGTGAATCTATTCGTACACGGCGACTGTTCTAGTTCCCAGCTTTACCAGCATGGGGCCTATAAACGTCGTAAGGGCGACTACCATACCGACTATGGGGAACAGGAACGAGCTTATCACGCCGAGGTCTTGGCCCGTCTTGAGCACTATGAATGAAAACTCGCCGAGTTGCGCCATGCTCAGGCCGATCCCGATTGCAAACGTCTTTTCAAAGCCAAATAGCTTGACTCCTGCGTAAACGGCTCCCATCTTGCCAAACACGGCGACTGCAGTGATCACGACGACCGGCGCCCAGTAAAGCGAAATGGTGGACAAGTCCATGAGCGCGCCTATTGTGACAAAAAAAATCGCCGTAAATATTTCCCGTGTGGGAGTAATGAGGTTTGATACCTGCTCTGAAAACCTCGTACCTGCGATAATGACGCCGGCCAAAAACGCGCCAGTGGCGGCAGAAAAGCCCAGCTCGTACGAGAGGAACGCAAGCCCAAACGCCGTACCGAGCGCAAACATGACAGTCACCTCGTAGCGCTCAAGCTTTGCAATGAGCGCAAAGATCTTGGGCATGATGATGACGCCTGCACCAATCGTGCCACCTATAAAGAGCCCTATCTTGCCTATTGTCGTCAGGATTTGTACAAAATCAAACGAGCCGCTGATCACGCCGGCGTGCATGGCGCTTATCATGACTACTGCTATTAGATCTTCTATGACCAGGACGCCTATCATGAGCACCGAAGGCGTCGCCTCGATCCTGCCCATGTCTTCGAGCACCTTGACGATTATCGCGGTAGAGCTGATGGAAAGGGCGGCAGCCAGGAACATCGCGTCATAGAACGACCACCCAAAGCCCACGCCAACTGCAAAGCCAATGCCGAGCATCACCAAG
Organism: Nitrososphaera sp.; assembly: GCA_035547955.1. Classification (GTDB taxonomy): domain Archaea; phylum Thermoproteota; class Nitrososphaeria; order Nitrososphaerales; family Nitrososphaeraceae; genus Nitrososphaera. Next base: position 1,482 of record DASZTR010000054.1, read on the forward strand.
ACTTCAATGACGGCGATTCCCGTTCCCATCTTGCCTATTGCGCGCAGCTGCTTGAGCGGGAACGAAAGACCGACTCCAAAGAGTAGCAGTACGATTGCAATGTCGGTGAAATTGTTTAGCATCTCTGTGCTCTGGACCAGCTTGAACGGGCCAAAAGGACCGATGAGGATGCCAGCGACGAGAAAACCGAGTATCATAGGCTGCTTGAATATGTATGCCAGCGCGCCGATGCCAGAGCACACCAGAAGCAGGTATCCCAAGTTACCTACGAGCTCTATGCCTGCTGCCAACGCCATTGTCTTCTATCTACCAGAAAAAATCCTAGAACTGCTTTATGACGGCAAGTCAACAATACTTTTCAAACAGCGACCATTTTTTTGATGCATCAATTGTGCACTAGGATTAAATACTTCGGGCGCTTTTTGACGATAACACTTGGAGCCCAAAGAGAAGGAAGCAGAGATCATAAGCGAAATCCTGCTCAAGGCAGCCAGCGAACCCGACTTTAGAAACAGCCTGATACGCGACCCTGCAACAGTGCTAGAAATGTACAATGTGTCGCCGCAGGCCAAGATGGTCATAAAGAGGACCATCGTCGACCTCACGCAATAGATGACTAGCTACCACTTTTTGCCAGCGCCCTGCCTCATATGGTAGTAGAGGAACTGCTGCGCATAGCCTGCGTACTGCCCAAAGTACCTGCGAGCGGCCCCTGACGCCTCGGCGTACTGCCGCTCCGTCAGCTTTTCGCACACCTTCGTTTTCTTCTCCTTGTTATTGCTTGTTGCGAGCCAGTCATAGTGGCTTGCAAGGGCACGCGCTATCCAGACGTCTATTGGAAAGGCGTCGAGCTTGTCAAGCGAAAACAGCAGTATGCAGTCTGCAATCTTGGGGCCGATGCCGTACACCTTTAGCAGCTCCGTTTTCGCCTCGTCGTAGCTGGCCTTCCTCATCCATTCCAAGTCGAGTGAGCCCTCTGCCATCGCCCCTGCTGCCGCCCTGACTGCTTTTGCCCTGTACCCGAGGCCGCATGCCCGGAGATCGCTTTCAGACGCTTTGTAAAGCGCCTGCACCGGAGGAAAAGTATGGAACTCGATCCCGTCTGCGATCACTTGTTGGCCGTACGTTTTTGATAGCCTCCCAAGCATCATCCTTATCATCGGTATGTTCGTGTTGCTTGCGCATACGAAAGATATGATGCACTGCGCGGGATCCTGCCTCATGAGCCTGAGTCCTGCATACAACGAAATCAGTTCTTGCACAAATGCGTCTCTGGAAATCTCTGCAAATATTGCGTCAATGTCGTCGTCGAGCCTGAACATGCTACGCTCTATTTTTTTTTGGCGGTCCTCCGGGAAGGACTCGAACACAAGTACGCCGTCTTGCTGCCTTGAAAATTTGACGACGCTATCTGCGTGAATGCCGTACCAATTCTGTCCAATTTTCTCCCAGAGAAAGACCTGCCCGCTGTTGACGCTTCTCTCCGGGTCAAAACGCGCAAGGAGCGACGGCGGCTGATTCAATACGCGTTCAGGTTTTTTGGGCATGGCTTATGAACCTTTTCGGCCAGCTCTTGAGCAGGACTAAAGTGCATATAGAGGGATGATTTCCTGTCAAATCCAGGACTTTTTGATGCCTGCGGGTAATCGCAGATGACAAGGCGCCTCTCTTGTCATCGAGCTTAAAGACGGCGGCAAGGCTGGTTCCTTGCAGGTCCGGCCTTTCAATGCAAAGACCTCCAGAAAGGATACGTGGGTAGAGAACAACAAGATGCTCCTTGATAGAGCGAAACTTTAGTTAACACCTATAGGGGCTTCTGCTATTCGCCTGTCTTTCTCTTGCTGGCGTCTTGTTTGTCGGCGATCGAAGAGCTTACTATGCTCTCTAGTTTCTCTGTCAATTCTGACAGATCTTTATCTGTAAAGGCGCATTCCCTGACTGCTTGGAGGTTGACTCCTATGGCATGGAGACGGTTGTAAAAGGTGATAATTTGCTCTGTGTGTTCCAAGTATATCTTTGGTTCAAACTTCCAGGATTTTAGCATAAAAAGCTCTTGAATACAATGCATGACCATTATTGCAATGCATTGGGACAAGTCAAATACTGGATCTTGGAACCTAGTCTCCTGGATGAATAGGGGGGTATGTTAAAAGCGGTTTGCTATCAAATAGGGCGTGCAACGGCAGACCCACACGGGTATGTATTTTTGCCTTATGTGTATACGAAGTAAACCTTTTAAGAAAATTTTCAATTCGTGGGGTTGCAATGGGGAGTCTTGGCCTTGACGTACTCTCGAATCTTCATAGCGGCTCAAATGTCGCTCTTATGTACGGCAAGCCCAAGGAACGAGACTCCACTATCGTTAACTACATTAATGGAGGACTGCGGAACCGCGAGCTCTGCTTCTATGCTTCCGCCTCTGTGAGGAAGAAACTTCACATGGAGACGATTTCTTCAAAGATTGAAAATTATGACGATGAGATAAAGAATGGGAATCTGCTAGTCGTAGAACTTGCACCCCTCTATCTTTACGCCGTCATGTACAACGCAAGTCTCCTTGACGACGTGAAGCAATTACTTGCGCAAAAAATTTCAATGCAGAAAAAGAGCCAACCTTTTCGATTCATTGGAGACGCCGCGGGATCTTTGTTTGAAAATGGTGAATTTGATCCCTGTGCATTGGCGCAGCAATGGTGGAGCCTGAACTTTGAAGGTGGGAGCTGCCTGAGTCTCTCCTCAAAGGCACCGCTTCAGTCCACAAACAACGACAACTACTATTATCACTATTTTTATCATCATCACATCCACTTTGCTAGGGCGGTCAGGTCTACCCACAATATTGCGATCAACTCTCTTGGAGACATCGTTTACGATTCCCAAAGTTCGAAACATGGACACAATGGTCGTGACGGTCCTCCTGTAGCAGAGCCCGTGTCGTGCCGGACATCAACACTTTTGGTGAAGAGGAGGACAAGATCCAAATTTGAAGACCGCTGCTGATCGTAGAGCTGATGTATTGCTAGAGTCATTAGACAAGCACCACCTTATGCTCCTCTATGAGGACATCGACGAGCGCAATGCGGCAGAGATAGAGTGCATCAAAGAGGCCTTGGAGAGAGGCCAGTTCTGCGTTTATACGTCAATCGACATGCATGATAAAAACCTGCTTAGAAGCTTTATATCCAGGGTCCCTGATTGCGACACCCACATCGAGCAAGGCAATTTGCTCATAACTGACTTTCAGCCTTTCTACAGCGCCGCGTTGGTCGGCAGCCTGGGGCTTTTTGAGCAGTTGAAGAAAAAAATTGAAGAAAACATGGCAACCAGGGCGTCAGCTGGCAAGAGCACCAAAACGCTAATTGTTGCAGACGCGGCGTGCCATCTGGTGAGGAACAAACACTTTGGAGAAGCTGCAAGGCTGGAGACTTGGTGGCAACAGACTCATGTGAATTGGATGGATAGGGGCCTTGACATCTCGATTGTATGCTCTCATCCTGCACCGATTCTGAAGGAAAAAGCGCATGCCAAAGACACGATGGAAATCTCGCACGAACATTCTCTGGTGCTTGACCTCAAGGACCTTGATGATATGCCAAACAGACTTGATAAAAAATTGCTAAGTGTCCTTGTGGCAGAGCCCGAGGAGGACATGCATGAAATCTACCAGTGGGCGTTTAATGAGCTGCCAATAGAGGCCCAGATCGTAAAGAGTGGCAAACAGTGCCATGACCTGATTGTTTCTCAAAACAAAAAAAAGTTTGACGTAGTCATCGTCGACTCTCACTTGCCAGACGCTGATGGCAGTCATGGGAATGATAGTAGTGGAAGAGGTGCTGACGGTCTAGGACTTGTACGGTGGATTCTAGACAAATTTCCAGACCAGGGGATGATAATTACTACCACCAATGAGGAACTCGTCCGCTCCAATCTGGACGTGATCCCTCTACAATCCTCATCCTCCAATAATGTATTGATTCTGCCAAAGCCGTTTGAAATTTCAAAATTGCTGGCGCTACTAAAGCCTGCTGCCGCAAGATAGAAAAAAAGGATAAATTTAATCTCCGCTCTTTTTTTGAAAAGGAACCGCTCTCTCTTTATGCATTTGCATTCCGCATCTATTCTTGTATTCAAAAATAGCCCGAGGATTGGAATGGCGAATTCCTTTACTTGTTGTTATCTCCTTTAGAATCCTTTGATGAAGTCGCAGCAGAATTAGTGTATTTCTCTAAAGTCTTTGTCAGGTATTCTATGGAAAACGGCTTTCGGATTATCTCCACCACGCCTGCTTCCCTCATCAGCTTTTCGCTTTCTGGTGAGATGTCCATCGCCGTGATGACAAACACCGTCCTCTTCCTTAGGATCCCTTTGTAAGCAAGGGCCTTTAAAGAGTCAAAGCCGTTGATCCCAGGCATTGACAAATCCAAAAGTGCGACGTCAAAAGGATCGCTGCCCATGGCTTTTAGCCCTTCCGCTCCCTTGTTGTACACTCTGCAAATTTCTCCTCTCTCTCTGAAATAGTCACCAAGTGTCTCCGTGATGTCTATGTCGTCATCGATGATCAGGACTTGCAATTCCCTTGCAGCTTTAATTGTGCCGCAAGGCAATTAAACCTTGTTGACTTTTTTTCCTTGAGCGCATGTCTGGGCTTTGTCAATAATAGCAAAGACAAGAGAAAACAAAATGAGAATAACGAGAAAAAGGAGAGAAATAATCGTTACATATATTCTGGGTTTCCGGCCGTTTTATCTCCACTTTCATAAATCTAATAGAAGAATTATATTGAATGAATTTTCATTCTCTGCAACAACTATAATAATCGTTAAGCAAAATTGAATCTCATGTCGGAAAGCGACAATGTTTCGATCACTTTTAGAGTTGATTCGAGACGTATCGACCAGCTCCGCATAATTGCTTCAGAACAAGGGATGAGCTTGAACCTCCTTGTATCACACATACTTTCAAGTTATGTCGAATGGGAAAGCATTGCCCCAAAAGCTGGGCTGGCCATAATCCAGAAGGATGTGCTCAAAGCGTTCATCGACCAGGCCGATGACGAGAGCTTGAAAAAGACTGCAATAGAGGCTGCAGACAGCTTTCTTGAGATTCTCCTTCTGATGACTGGCAAGAAGGACATTGATGCCGTCCTCTTTGTCATCCAGAGCAAATTCAAAAGATCCGGGTTTGTCATAAGGACTTTCGAAGATTCTGACGGAACAAGAATCCTAGTCCAACACGACATGGGCAGGAAACTGTCCACTTTTTTCAAAATATACATTGAAAGGCTGATAAACGATGTGGGCAGCCCAGTCAAAATTGAAACCACAGACAGGAGTCTGATGTTAAAGATTCCTAAATAGGAAGAAAAAATTCACAATTAGTAGTTTTCTATTATTTTCCTTTGGACTCTTGGCAATTTAAAAAACACGTGCTTCCGTGCTTATATAGGTGTGTTCAATATTGCCCACATGGAAAAAGGCTAACGTTAAATAAATGACCTGACCCCCACATGCCAGCAAATGAGCAGTAGCAGCAACAACGACAATGACTATAACCCGGCAGATCCCGTCGAGGCTTTTAAAAAGGCGCTAGAGAAGGGAGGCGAAGTCCAAAAAGACTTTGCACGCCAGTTTTCCTCGATGCAGGCAGACGCCATGCAGAACTATCTTGCCATGCTGCGCGGCCTTAGCTTTTACAACGCCATGTTCAAGACCACGGTGCAGAGCGGCGGCAGGATCTCGATACCTGAAGCCGAGAGGCAGGCGCTTGACATCGAAGACGGCGACCTGGTCCAGGTGATAGTCATCCCGATAGAGCGCCGCAGGAAAAAGGCCTAGTCCTTACCCACTCGACAGACGGGATGGGTGGATGGCCACGCCGTCGACAGCCTGCTACGGGATCAGCTCTTCCCTTCCGGCAAGGAACTTTAGCACGATTCTGTTAAACGTCATAGGCTTTTCAACATAGGGTGTGTGGCCGCAGTCCTTTATGACTACGAGTTCGCAGTTTGGCACTTCGCGGAAATCTTTGGCGTACTGGACAGGGATCATCCTGTCATCATCGCCCCATATGACAAGGGTGGGCGCTATTATCGACGAGAGCCTGCCCCTCAAGGGTGGGGAGTACCTCATGCCAAGGAGTGTAGACATGAACGCATATTTTGCATTTGGCAGGTCCATTCTCTTGATGAAATCTGTCACCGTTTCATCGTTGACTATGGACGGGTCGCGGGCCATGTCCCGAAAAGCCTTCAGTGCGTTTTCATAAGTGGGGTAAAGTGCGGCCATTATGTACTGGTCAAGGATGGGGGTTGACGTGCGCATGATGCCAGCCGGCGAGGCGAGCGCCAGCTTGTCGATTCTGCGCCTATTACGTATAGCATATTCTGCAGCTAGGTGGCCGCCAAAGGACGAGCCGACAACGTGGGGCTTTTCTATGCCCAGGTTCTGCAAAATTCCGTCAAGATAATCGACGAAAAAGTCCATCGTGTATTCCACCGTGGGCTTGTCGCTGTACCCAAAGCCGACGATGTCCGGCACCACAACTCGGAAATATCTCGACAGGGTCGGGGCCACTTGCAGCCAGCGCTCTGACGACGCGCCCAGGCCATGCAAGAGGACGAGGTCTTTGGCGCCCTTGACCGGAGACCCATAGTCGAGGTACCTGGTGGCAATCCCGTCGACCTTTGTCATCCGCCGCGACATAGATTGTTCTTCCTGCAACAGGTTATGTCCGTAATTCTATCTCAAGTCCGTTAATATAGTTATGCGGTCAAAAATGTCAATATAATCGCCTATTGGTTCCAATCTCTGTCGTCGGAACCATCATTTTGATATTATTGCTACTGCCATCCGTCGCGCAGTACTGTCGCGGGTAGTAGTACAACACTCTTTTAAAATGCAATTCCGTATTTCTTTTATGAAAAACAGGAGCAGAATGGACATTGCCTCTGCCGTCCTTGAAATAGCTCAAGGCGGCGCGATAAAGACCCGAATAATGTACAGCGCGTTTATCTCCTTTCCGCAGCTTAAGGAATATCTGGAGATTTTGATAGAAAGGGGCATGTTAGAATATGCTCCAAAAGAGGGCATTTACCGCACCACGGAATCCGGCAGGCACTTTCTAAAAACGTATAAGGAGGTAGGGCAGACGCTGTACCCAAAGGAAAGCAAGATAACCGCTGCCGGCGTCCACTGATTTCCTAATTCTCACTTTCTCTCATATTCTCTCTATCTCTCTCTTTGTGTGTGTCTAAAAAACATCCCTGGCATTGTGTGTTCTTTTCTAAATTATGTTTTTACGGGCTATGCACTTCAACGCCCTTTTATTCTTCATATGTAGACGCACCGTGCATATCCCAGATTAACGAGGAAGAGGTATATGCCAATATTGAAAATCAAAAGCTCCTTACAGGATATACATGTGTTCAGACCTACACTCTGTCATGATTGGATGTTTCCCCGTGCAGCAGATGATGCTGCTGCTGTTGTGTAACGTGCGTATTTCTGCATAAAGTATCTCCCGTTTTTGCGAACAATGTCGCGGTAGAGGTCTGGCTGCGCCCTAAAGGCCGGCGTATCTGCTTCATAGTGGCCACAGCGCCAGCATATCCATTCTGTCCAGCGGCCATCGCGGTATTCGTATACCGCGCTTCTGCACATCGGGCATGCAGTAGTGGGAGGTAACAACATGGTGGTATTTCCTAGCCTTTCAATGCAGGATAGCCTTTCTACTTCGCTGCTCAACGATTTTAGATAAACTGCTAAATTAGTTAATCATAGTTTAAATCCTCGTCTCTGTGCCGATATTGCGTAGATATATTCGCCTTGGCAAACGAAGTGACAATCTCGCTTGGGGAAAAAGAAGTGGCCGCTGGCCAGGATCTGCATGGCACGGTTACGATAAACTACGCTGGCAGGTGGGACAGCGTCGTGATAAACTCGCAGATTGAGAACTCTAGCGACGTCTTTTCGTATAGCCTTCTAAACGGCAAAAAGATCAAGCACCCGTACGCCCGGCTGTCTATATTCAAGGATGAATTGAAGGGCAAGACAGTGGTGGAGTTTGTATCGTCGACGGACCATGTGCCCCCTGCTGATGATGATAATGCATCGGGAGGGGTTTGTTATACAAACGTCAAGTTCCGCGTGAGCCTGATACAGGAGCATAAGGAAATCTTTTCAGACATTGCTCACATAAAAGTTGTAAAAAAGACATAAAAGAGAGAGGAGGAAGAGGATGACGTCCCTCCCGCCTCTAGAGTAATAAAAGAAACTTTGCTGACTAGGCGAAGCTCTCTGTCACGTCGATTGTGCCATGCATCCAGGGATGCGGCTCGCAGTGGTAGTTGTACGTTCCCTCCTTGGTGAATGTAAACTCGAATGTGCCCCCTGGCGGGACTAGACCTATGGAGTCTATGGAGTTAAAGCTACCGTTTATCTGGTCTTTATAGTCGTCATCGCTGGTGACGCTGTGGGCAACTTCGTCATTGTTATGCCATATTACATGGTTGGCAACGCCATATGGGGCACGAGTCTCCTGTGGGTCAAAGAACTTGGGGTTTGACTGGGACGAAGAGCCTTTGGTTATCTTGATGTCTGTAGTTTGTGGAGGGTGCAGCACATTATCCGGCAGTATTGGTTTGGCGTTTACCGCTGGGACGTACATGTACTGGTAATACCCCATGCTCACACCTACTGCGACGATGAATGCGATAAGACTGATGCCGCCAGCGTGGTTAACCATTTGTTGATCCCCGTGGTTCCATTTTCAAATATAAAGTTTGAGCCATCGTCAGAATCATGGACTTTTTGGTCCTTTGATGTCGGAGGGGAAGCTACTGCTTTTGGTATTTTCCGGTGCTGCGTTGGTGGTAGCGGCAGATCTGGTTCCCGCAGCCGCTCCTGTGGTAGGATTACTGGTCGCGGTTTTTTGCGGTGGGAGTTGCGCTGGCTTTTCTGCCTTCTTTGCCACCGCTGGCTGTTGGGCTGTCGGCGGAGGTGCAAGCGGCTTTTCCTGTGGTGCAGCGGGTGTCGCAGGCGATGGCTTGGGCGGAGCTGCCGCTGGCTTGGGTGCCGGCGGAGTTGGCTTGGGCGGTGGGGCCTTTGCCTGCGCCTTTCCATACCTGTACAGGTGGAACATTCCTGCAAAGACCAGCATCATGACACCTACTATGAACAGAGAGTAGTTCTTCATGCCGTCAAGCATTGCATAGTAAGCAGCAATGTTGAGGTACACTTGGAAGCCGATCAGGACTACAAACAGGGCGTAGAGCCATTTCTGTGAAAACTCTATCGAGGACTTGCCCGCCTTTTTGGGCTGTGCCTTGGCGTTGGCTTCTGCGTGCTTGGCAAGTTTTATCATCATGTATGTAAAGCCAAACGACAGCGGTATCATCAATATCATGACCAGGTAGAAGAATATCGGATCAATGACGAGCCTCTCTAGCAGCGCCTTGTGCGTGTCCGGGTCAATATAGAACCCCCAATATGTCGTGACGAGTATCTGTGAAAGGCTGGTGATACCTACCGCGGTGACAATCGGTCTATCCTTCCAGGAGAATTTCTTGTACCTGTCGACAAACGGCACAAGCAACAGCGCTCCTATGAACAGTCCTGGCCATGCGACGCCTGTGACGAACTTGTCGTACATCGTCCTGAGGAACGCATACAGGCCAGTGAGGTACCATTCTGGAACCGTGATGCCGGGCGGCACGTGGGGGTCAAAGGGGAGGCCAAGGGGCACGGGGAAAACTCCGCCTGTGAGCATGATCGCGCCGGCAACGGCCATGACCATTGGCACGTCAAATACCAAGAACCTTGGGAAGTGGACTACCATCAGGCCGAGCAGGGCTATGGGCAGCATGAATACGTGGAACGTGTAAAAGCGCAGGATAAAGTCGTGGAAACCTGCGCCAAAGAACGCTTCACGCATCTGTGGCCCCATTATGGGTATGGAGTTGGTGAGCGATGCCGCAATAGAGATTGCAAGCTCGGCACGCTCTGAGAATATGATGTCGTAGCCCGTGAACGCCTCCAGGATGGTGAGGACGCCTAGGATGATGCCCGTGACCCACAGGATCTCGTTTCGGATCTTGTACCTGCCACTAAAGTACTGGTAGTACATGTGAAGGAGGGCGAGCATGACCATGGCGTTTGAGGCGTGGTAGTGTATGTTACGTATATGGAAGCCGTACGGGATGGTGTCATTGATGTTTTTGACGCTGTTCCAAGCCCTATCAAGGATAGGTTCGTACCATAGCATGAGCAGCGCGCCGGTGATGCCCAGGATGATGAATACGACGAATGTCAGCATTCCGAGGAAGCCCAGCGGACTGACGAACCTCCCTGGGAATGTGAACTTCATTCCCATGAATATAGTTCGCTCTACGCCGGCGTACATCCACCGGAAGAATCTCGTCAGACTGTTCTCATACGTTAAGGAAGCGCCCATAACCAACAATCCCGTTTTTGTCCGGACTCCAAGTCGGAGGCAGTATAAACATCTTGCCTGAGCTGTCGATCTCTATGTCTAGCCTTGGAAGCACATTTGAGGGCGGGCCCTGAAGTGAAGCCGGCCCTGCAAATGCCTTGCCAGTCATAGGGTCGTACATGCTGCCATGACAAGGGCATTCTCCCCTCTTGCGGCCTACGTCTGGATAGTACTTCCATAGGCACCAGAGGTGGAGGCATACCATGCTGTAAATGCGAAAAGCAGAAGGATCGTTCTTTTTACCGCCCAGTTCTTCGGGAAGTCTGATGAACTGCCAAGTGCGGAAGGCCTCTTTGTTGAGGACTTCGTCCTTGGTCTTGGGGTAAATGATTGCCTGAGAAGAGTTAACTGGAAAAGTATTGACGTCCGCCTGATCCCCGTTTGGGAGCTCGATCGGCTGTTTTTCGCTCAGGTTTCCCGTAGGGTTCGGAAGGAACTTACCCCAGTCAACAAAGGGCGTAAAAGTCATTACGGTGCCAGCGGCAGCCATAAGTTTTAGAAAATCACGCCTTGACACCTTACCTCCTGTTGGTGGTGGAGGAGTCTGCGCCATAAGCAAAGTGGTTTTGTTTTAATTAATAAACGTTTGTCCTAATTAGTGCTTCTCGTTCCAGGGAGTACCTTCTAGGTTTGCGTATTTTAGGTATGCGCCCATCCTGTCAGACCCTGTAACGCTCGCGCCTTCCATGTTTGCGTCTACAAGGATGGTCTGCATCATCTTGACTGCACTCATGTCCGCGCCAGACAGGTTCGCCCACATAAAGTTGGCCCTCGTGGCGTCGGCGCCTACGAACTTGGAGCCCTTCAGGTCTGCATACATGAATAGCGTTTCATGGCAAATCGCACCTTCAAAGTTTGCACTACTCATCTCTGCTTGCACAAAATTCGTGCCAGAGACGTTCGCCCGAGAAAAGTTGGCTTTTGCCGCTTGCACGCCGTTGAGGAATGCGCCGGCAATGTTCTTGCCTGAGAAATCCTGGCCGGTAAGGTCCAGTTTTACCGTCAGGTTCTTTATCCTCCACGCGTTGAATTCCTGTACCTTGCCTTCGAGTAGGAGGTTCTTACCCTCTTCAGCAACAGACGCCATAATTATGTTGACGCTTTGTAGTGTTTTTCTGCCACATATATAGAATTACTCGCGCTCTCAGTGATTCCAAGGGTTTATGCCCTTCTGGAACCTCAGAGCGTCGACCAGACCTTCAGCATAGCCGATGCTCAGGACTGCAAGCTCGTGCTTGCCCTGCCCAAGGAAACGCTCCGCATCGGCGATATAGTATTCTGCGTTGTCCAGGACTTCATGCATGCCCCTATCTTCGCTGTTGTCTCGGAGGACTTGGCGCATGTGCCGTATGGCCTCTTTTGCCTTTGGCGCGTAGCGCTCTACCATCTGTACGGAGATGCGCCTTATAGACGACGAATTGTCAGACGGGGTGTCAAGGCATACCGTAAGTGCTTCAAGGGCCTCCTCTTCCGTGAAATGCAGGTGTGCCGGGACTATGACCGAATGCGGGCCCATGCCAAAGCCTACCCCTGCCAACGACTTTACCTTGCCCGAAACTATTCGCGAGTCCCCAGCACCAAGCCTTGATGCGACTATGACGAATGTCTCCTCTGAGAACACGTGATGGCGCAGGTCGCTCTCGGCGTCAAGGAGCATCTTTAGGACCGCCGACGGGTCCAAGAAAAAGAACGGCTCTCCCGACTTCTCCTTTTCATTGCCGTCGTCGGGGCTTCTACTGTTGTATTCTGTCAAAATTAGAGTGTGGTTCCCAAGGAGCAGGTTGTCAAACACCGTGTAGTAGACGCTTATTGCGGACTTTGGTTCTGACATCATCGTAACACTCCGCCCAAACTTGTACATGTGTAGACCACACTCGCCCATTATCGACGTTATCCCGGACGCAGCGTGAACGACGCCAGTCTTTATTGACGCCTTTTCGGCCCTTGCCCGCAGTTCTGTATGAGTGGTGGCAAGGAGTGGGTCGCCGTAAGTGACAAGGGCTACTTGCTTTTCCCTTGCGCTGTCAAGTATCTCCCTCCCGTCCTCGACGAACCAGCGCTGCACGGGCTTGACAGTCTTGCCGATTGCGGCGAATATCCCTTCGATTTCGCTGTCTGCAAGGGCACTTGTAAAGCGCTCGACGAAAACGATGTCGCAATTTTTTAGCACCTGTACAGCTTCGAGGCTGAGCCCCTTGCCGCGGCCACTGATGCCGGCGCCTACCAGCCAGAGCATAACTGTATCTACAACGGTAAAACCCAATGGCGCCTATATTATCATGTTGTTACTTTTTGACGTCACTGCTACTTCCGCCGTTCTGCTGTTTGCGGATGTGGTGGATGCGCGACATGTGGAAGAGCGCCCTGCTGAACACCTCTATGCTGTTGACGTATTCTTCGACATTGACACGCTCGTCAGCCGTATGAGACGCGTGCGGGTCTCCAGGGCCGTACGTGACTACCGGTATCCGGAATTTGTTGCCTAGCACGTTCATGTCGCCGGTTCCTGTCTTGCGTAGGAGGACAGGCCTTTTTTTCCTGACGTCCATTATGCCCAGCGAAAGTGCACGGACCAGCGCCGAAGAGTGATCTGCCTCAAACGGGTCCGTCCTGTCCTCTATCCTGTAGGTGGCCTTGACGCCCTTCTCCTTTGCAACTTTTGTTATGACGCCGTCTACTGTGTCGAGCACGCTCTGGCAGGTCGTCACCGTGGGTATTCTCATGTCTATCGTTATCTTGCACTTTTGCGGGGTCACATTGTGGTTTGACCCTCCGCTTATCTCCGTCAGCGTGCAGCTGATCGAGTTGGCCTTAGTGTCGGATGTCCCCACCCTCTCGATCTCTGCTTTGATTGTGCGCCAGAAATCGTGCATTTCCTCAATCGCGTTTCGCGCAAGCCAGGGGGCGCTTGCGTGCGCGCTATCACCGACGTCGCATGTGAGGCGTATTGCGAGCCTCCCCTTGTACGCGATAGTGATGTTGTCTATCCCGGACGGCTCGCCAAACATGGCGTAGTCGAGCCCAATCTTGCTTTTGACAAGGTTCTTTACTCCGGTCGCGTTCCCCTCCTCGTC
>DASZTR010000055.1:0-4078 GCA_035547955.1 Nitrososphaera sp.
GCCGCCGCCCCACGCGAGCACCGGATTTTTGATTCCAAGTGGCCTTGTTACTTCTGGCCTGAACATGCCCATGCCAAACAGCTCGACCCACTTTTCCAGCTTGTCGTTGTAGACCATGCTCTGGAGCGACGGCTCTGTATATGGAAAGAACGTCGGCCAGAACTTGACTTTCTTTATGCCCATCCTTGCATAGAACTCTTTTTGCAGTCCCATGAGGTCTCGCAGAGACGCCTTTGGCGCGGTGGCGACGCCTTCGACTTGGTGGAACTCGACAAGGTGCTTATACGAGACCTTTTCGTTCCTAAACACCCTGCCGACGGAGAAGAACCTGGCGACCTCTGTCTTTGTCGCTGCAAGGTACTGGAGTGTTACTGGCGTAGTGTGAGTACGGAGCACGACGCGCTCGGCCTCTTCTCGGTTCCAGCCTCCCCACCCCTGCTTGTGCACATCTGTTACCTTGGCGACCTGCTCCTTACTTGCCGAGATCGCCTGCCTCTCGCCGGAAACGTAAAAAGTGTCCTGCATCTCCCTTGCGGGGTGGTCCTGCGGGGTAAAGAGCGCGTCAAAGTTCCAGAATCCTGACTGCACAATGGGGCCGTCTATCTCTGAAAAGCCGAGGCCAACAAAAATCTCTTTTACCTCGTCGATGATGTCGACTAGCGGGTGCCTCCTCCCAGGGTAAACTGCCGGCGCCGGCGCTTGTACGTCGAGCGCGCTAAACTCGATGTTCTTCCATCTTCCAGAAGTGATGATCTCGTTTGTCAGCCGTCGTTCCAGTGCCCTCTCGTTCTCAATGGCCGGCAGGATAGCCCTGCCTGCATCTGTTATGGAAAGGCGTGTCTCTTTATGTTCTTTGATGGTGATGTACTTGGGACGTTTTTTCAAGAGGTCTAGGCCTTTTTTTTCCTGCTCTAAAAGCGCGAACGAATTTACACTCCCTTCTCCTTTTTCTGCAGACTGCTGCAAGCGCGCGAGCAACGCCTCTTCTGCCGACTGTGTTCCTGCGGCCTCTGTCGCGGACATCTTGCTGCCTTCTGAAAACTGGATCCACTGATTACGCCTTGCGCCCGATACGGCCGCATTCACTTCATCGCCCTTGAGTGCGCCCGACGCCAAGACCTCTGCCATTGTGGTTTTCCCTTCCTTGATTGCTCGTACTAACCTCCTTTCTGGAAGACCAGATTGCACCGTCTCCGCTCCTCCTGCATCAAGTGAAACTGTGAAATCTGCATGCTCACTTACCGAGACAAGTCCCTTGAACTTTAGCCACTCGACGCCCCTCCTTGCCTGGTCGATTGAAAGCGACGCAGCCTCGGCAAGCTTCTCAATCGAAACCTGTGGCGTCATCGCAGATAGCGCCTTTAGGAGCGACCTTTCAATTGGGTGAAGCGCTGCGGCATCCGCTGCGGGAAATTTACTCATTTTGTTTACGGTTGTCACATAAGAAGCGTTTTTAAACGTTAGCGCGATTTCTTTTTGATCATCATATGCCTTCGCCCGCGGACCACGACGCAGCAGCCAAGAACAACAACAATAATGAGAACAACGATGACTTTACAGTCACCCCGTGGGAGGTTGAAGGCGAGGTCGACTACAGCCGACTAATCGAGAAATTCGGAACGCAGCCTATCACGAAAGAGCTATTGCAAAAGATAAAGAACATGACTGGCGAGGTCCACCCGATGTTAAAGCTGGGGTACTTTTTCTCGCATCGGGACTTTGACTGGGTCCTCGACAAGAAGGAAAAGGGCGAGAACTTTTACTTGTATACCGGCAGGGGCCCATCGGGGATGGTCCACATGGGGCACCTCATGCCGTGGATGTTCACGAAATATCTGCAAGACAAGTTTGATGCGAAACTGCTTTTCCAGCTTACAGACGACGAAAAGTTCCTGTACGGGCAGGATAGGACGCGCGAGGAAACGCAGCGCTACACGTACGAAAACATACTTGACATCATCGCCATTGGCTTTGACCCGAAAAAGACAAGGATAATAGTCGATACGAAACACATAGAGCACCTTTACCCAATAGCGACAGAGATAGCCAAGCGCATCACCTTTTCCACCGCGAAAGCGGTGTTTGGATTTACAAATTCCACGAACATCGGCATGATAGGGTTCCCGCCGATACAGGCCGCGCCGTGCTTCCTTCCTTCTATTATAGAGGGAAAAAACACGCCGGTGCTCATACCCGCGGCTATAGACCAGGATCCGTACTGGCGCATGACCCGCGACGTTGCCGACAGGATGGGCTACTACAAGCCTGCCCAGGTGCACAGCAAGTTCCTGCCCGGCCTCGGCATGGTGGGCAAGATGTCGTCGTCCAAGCCCGAGACTGCAATTTTCACGACAGATGATCCAGAGGCCGTGCAAAAAAAAGTGTCGTCAGCGTTCACCGGCGGTCAGCCCACGGTCGCGCTCCAGCGCCAACTGGGTGCAAATGCGCTCGGCTGCCCGGTGTTCTGGTACCTCCGATACTTTTTCGACACTGAAAAGCAGTCCGATGAAAGGATATTAAAGTGCAAAAGTGGCAATTTGCTGTGCGGCGAATGCAAGGCCGACCTGGCCAAGGGAGCCAAACCATTTGTAGTGGAGTTCAAGAAGAGGCGCGAAAAAGCGAAGGATGTCGTGGCAAAATTCATGTATGACGGAGAGCCGATAGGGCCATGAAGAGCCTCAAATTTATCTGCGACGACCGGTACGAGGCCGAGAAACTTGCTGGTCTTGTGTCCGTGCAAAAAGACGGCACTGTCTACGTCGACGGCATCACCGCGGTCATTGGCAACGAAATAGTGGTGAAGCTAAGGGACAAGTCCTCACACGCGGTAGTCTTAAAAGACCGAGAAAATTTGGAAAAACTTGAGGCCCTCCTGCACGACGTAGCCAACGGCAGCGCGTATATAGTTTCCAGCGACTTTGAGGGTGCGGTCGCGGAGATAAGGGTACAAGAGGGAGAAGAAAAAGGAACCAAACCGGCTAGCTAGTTAGCGCAGATCTTTGTTCATTTCCTCAGTCAGTATTTCCTGTATCTTTCTGAAATACAAGCCGGTCGAGTACGGCATCATCGGTATATACTCCTCGATTACCTGCATGACGGTTGGCACAGCCCTCTTTGAGACGTCCATCTTGAACTTCATCCACAATATTCTGTCCTGCTCAAAATGCACTTTGTCTTTCAGGTGCTCTGGCACTGTCTCCCGTGACTTGTCCTCTATGCGCTTGAACCAGTATGCAAGCACGTCCGGGTCGAGCCCTTCGCGCAGGTTCTTGACCGTGCTGTTTATCTTGCTTGCTGCATATTCTATTGGATGCTCCTGTGACACGGCTGTACCGTGCAGGACGCGGATAAAATCCCGGTAATCAAACAAGTTTGAGCCTGCCCTAACTCTCTCTTAACAATCTGCCGTTTCTGTCGATCTCGCCAGCGCGTATGCGAGTAGAGGACATTGGTTTGCCATCCTCCGCCTTGACGAGGGGTACGGTGATTATTTGCGCCGGTACAAGACCATTTTTCTTCCTTATTTCATTAAGCCTGTCGCCCTTTTCCTGCGTCTCGGCACTTGCAATTAGCGCACCGACATCGCCTGTCGTGACGGCCGGACCAAACTCGCTGTCTAGTTCCGCAATCTCGTAGTTGACATGGCTGCCAAACTCTTTTCTTATAGTCTCTTTCAGATGCAGAACGCGCTGGGAAAAATCGTGGTTTATCTTTTTTTTGCCCTTTACAAACTCGTCGCTTGTGACTCCTATTATCACCTTGTCGCCAACTTCAAACGCCTTGGACAAGAGCGCGATGTGACCTGCATGGATTTCATCAAACGTCCCACCAGTCGCGACCACGCGGAATAGCTTTTTCAACGCCAAGCGTACATGCATGCGAACTTATGTATTAACTAATAAAATATTGGCGGCGTTTTAGGAAGCTAAATTATCCACCCTTCTGGAATATCTTTATTGCCTGCGGCGGACAGACGTTCTCGCACGCGAGGCAAAAGATGCAGTCCTTTTCCCTTGCCATAAACGCCTTTTTCTCCGAAGCAGGATGGCCGGGAGTGTCGAGCCATTCGTACACGTTG
>DASZTR010000056.1:0-26079 GCA_035547955.1 Nitrososphaera sp.
GAAAGAGGAAAGACCATGGGGATGGTTCGAGCAGTTCAACAGGAACGACCCGTGCACCGTAAAACTCATCCACGTCAAGGCAGGAAGCAGGCTTTCTCTCCAGTACCACGAAAAGCGCAGCGAATTCTGGAAAGTCGTAAAGGGGCCGGCTATAATCCACATAGACGGCAAGAAGTTTACGGGCAAGTCTGGCGACGAATTTCAAATACCAACTCGTGCAAAGCACCGCCTTGCAGCAAAAAGCACGTCTGACGTCATCTTATTGGAGATATCATACGGCCACTTTGACGAGGACGACATTATCAGAATAGAAGACGATTATGGAAGAACGAAGGAAAATAAGAAGGAAGGATGAAAAGGGCATTGTTCTTTATGCTTCCGGCTGCAAAAGCAAAATAACAACAGCGCGCCTAGTTTGGCAGGGATTAGTCGCTGCCTTTCCAGTTTATCGCAGTCGTAAGGTGCTTGAAGAATATCGCCCTGCGGAGCTTGCCAAATTTGTTGCTTGTCGCGTACAGCTTGACAGGGGTGTTGCAATGCGTGCACACTTTTTTCTTTTTCAATATCACAAGGTCGGTCAGAGGGTGCGTGCCAGAGCAGGTCGAGCACCAATAGTACATCAGACCTCGCGTCTGGTGAAGCGTGAGCGACTCAAAATCAAGGCCTTCCTTTGAGCATACTTCCCGCGCGATCTCCACCAGCGCGGGGTCGCAATTATTTGGAATTTGTTGTGCCATGTTACTAATGAGTCGATCAGTTAGATAAGTCTAATGGTCGCACTTTAGCTAACTACATTCGAGCACTAAGGTTATATTTTGAATGCAAATAACCCACGCAGTCCATGAAAGCGGTGTACGTAGTCAGAGATCCGGAGGTCGCAAAAGTGCTCGTAGATCCCATGCGCAGGGCGATCCTGAGCTTTCTGCGCGAAAAGCCAATGACGCAGGCCCAGCTTGCCGACGAGCTTGGCCTGTCTGACGCGTCGCTCAACTACCACATGAAGATATTGAAAGAAAAAGGCCTTGTCACCTTGACCAAGAAAGTGGCTGAGGAACATGGCATAATACAAAAATTCTTTTCGCCGGCGGCTTGCCTTTTCGTATACGACATCGACGTTCTCCCAAAGGACATCTCGCGCTACTTTTACCCACAGAGCCTAGAGCGTGCACGGTCAGTCATTTCCATACAAGACCTTGGCGCAGGGGCCCACGACGCGCATTCCGTCAACGCAATCTCTGACAACCTGTCACGCCTCTTGGTAAGCACGGCCAAAGAATACGTGAAAAAGGAAGTGCCGTACGGGAGCGACGAGACCATACACGAGATCTACGGCAAGGCGATATCTGCCCTTGGCAAAAAGGGCCCTATTAGCAATGGCAGTAGAGACGTACACCATAGGCGCAAGCAACGGTAGCAGAAGAAGAAGCATCGACAGTCGGCCTTTTGCACTTTCTTCACGTAACGAACACCAAAAGTACCAGGGACGACGACACCAAGGCGCATGCGATTACTATTGCTATGCGGAGTTTTTTATTAGGCAGCACTAATCGTTTTGGCATAGCTGAACATCAATTTTAGGCTATGCATTGCTATTATTTTGGTGCACCAGGCTGTCCAGATACATTTGCACATGGGGCTCAGCGACCCACATCTTGCTTTCCTTTTCAAACAGGTACCCGTACCTTTGCGAGCTCCCCATCTTTTCCTTTGACTGGAATTCGCTCATGTACCGCGAGGTTATCGCCTCTTCGTCAAAGCCGTTCTTCCTTGCGACTGCTTCTAGCATGTCATGCATCCCGGAACCATGCTGCGCGGCTTCTTTGATCCTAAAGGCCACATCGTGTGGTATGCCGAGCTTTTCTGCTAGCTTTCTATGGACGCGCTTGCCGAACTTGTCGTTTGGCCTGACATTTAGCCGCAAATCCATCTCCATCGAAGCTTGTATCACAAACAGGTCAAGGTACGGCTCGCGTAGCTCTATACTATGTGCCATCGTAATCTTGTCTTCGCGCTCCAGAGTCTCCTTGTACAAGAGCGAGAGATCCTCTGCCATGCGCTTCCGCAGCTTGCGGTAGCCTTCGCGCTCGGCCACGCATGAGTACCAGTTGTAACCGCCAAAGAGCTCGTCGGCACCCTGCCCTGTCAGCATTATACGTATCCCGTCCCGCTTGGCCAGCTCCACCGCGCCGTACACCGGCAGGGCGACTTCAATCTGGCCCGCGTTGCTCTCCTCAATTACGCGGATTAGCTCCGGAACGAGCTCTTCTACTCTTTCTTGCGACAGCTCGTTTACGCGGAGCTCAAGCCCGAGTATGTCTGCTATCTGACGCGCGAATTCAACGTCCGCCGATCCTTCCACTCCGCAGGTGTAGCAGATGACTTTTGGCACCAACTTGCTTGCAATGTACGCGACAAGGACGCTGTCAATGCCGCCGGAGAATATTATCCCGATGCGCTCTACGTCCTGGGTGCGCTTTTTCATTGCTGCCATAAGTGCGTCCTCGTAGGCTGCCACTGCAGAGGCCATCGTCTTGTGGACGACTTGCGCATCTAGCAGGCCGGCTATTTGCACCTGCGGCTGGGTCTTGGCGTTTTCAATGACTAGCGCGTGCCCAGGGAGGACTCGCAGAGTCGGTTCTTTCAGGCCCACTTCCCACAGCGCTTTGCGCTCTGATGCAAACGCCACCATCTTTTCGTTTTCCGCATAATACATTGGCCGCACCCCTAGCCTGTCCCTTGCAAGCACAGTAGTGCCCGTCTCTTCGTCCCTTATCGCAATGGCATAAACGCCGTCAAGTTCTGACACGGTCCTCTTGATCGCCTCAAGGAGGTTTTGGCATGAACCATAGTGTTCCTCAAGCAAGTGCACGATGACTTCGCTGTCGGTCTCCGTAGAAAAGGCGTGGCGACTCTGGATCCTCGACCTCAGTTCTTTGTAGTTGTATATCTCGCCGTTGTGTTCCAGCGTAAACCTGCCGTCGCAGCTCCGGAATGGTTGCGTCCCGCACGTCCCGCCCACAATGGCGAGCCTCGAATGTCCGATGACGCTCTGCGCGCGCATCTTGCCAAGGTCAAGGTCTGCAACCGACTGCGAACGGACCACTTGGCCCTCAAAAGAGACGCCGGCACCGTCCGGCCCGCGGCTTGCCATGCAAAAAAGCATCGAGCCCACGAGCGGCGCCACGTTCTCTCCGCATTTACTCAATACACCTGCAATTCCACACATTTTTCTTTAACCAAAACCTGACACGCAGTCAGGCATACGCTCAAACTACCCGTACATGATTTAAAAGAGTTTCCAAGAGGTTTCATTTTTTTGTTTTTCTGCGGCTCGCCGACAGAGCATGCACATAGGGTCACGACGAGTACTGGTCTTCCCCGCCAAGCGACTCCAGGTACGCCTCATGGCAGTCCTTGCACTGGTTTCCGACAAAATTGCTTTCGTCTACGTCTTGTTTGCAGCTTACGCATTTTTTGCTTGCCATGATGTTATGATCGTCTGACAGGTGTCGGCGCGCCGGCGCATAAGCGTTTCCGTAACACATGGACAATCAATATATGCGTGAATTGAAAACCTACAGCCCCTTGCTCTCATCCACAGGTAGGCGATTCCGCCTTGCAAAAGTATTTGCTCCGAGTGGCGACCAGCCGGAGGCAATAGAGGAACTTGTCAAGAACGTGCAGAGGGGAGGAAGGCAGACGCTCCTTGGCGTTACGGGGAGTGGCAAGACGTTCACCATTGCAAACGTCATTGCCCGCGCCAACAAGAATACGCTTGTCATATCGCACAACAAGACCCTTGCGGCGCAATTGTATGCCGAGTTCAAGGAATTCTTTCCCGAAAACAACGTAGGGTATTTTGTCAGCTTTTACGATTACTACCAGCCGGAAAGCTATATCCCCCAGACTGATACCTACATCGAAAAGGATACAGAGGTTAACGAAAAGATTGAAAAGATGCGTCTTGAGGCGACCGCAATGCTCATGTCTGGCGAGCCCACCGTCATAGTAGCTACCGTATCATGTATCTACTCGCTGGGCTCGCCAAAAGAGTGGGAGGGCAGCTCTATCGGCCTTGCCAGGGGCGACGCCATCGACAGAAAGGCGATAATAAAGAAACTAATTGATGCCCGGTACGAGCGGAACGACATTGCGCTTGTACCTGGCACGTTCCGCGCAAAGGGTGATACTATCGACATAATCCCGGGGTACTCTGACGACGTGATCCGCATATCGATGTTTGGCGACGAGATAGAAAAGTTAAGCATACACGACCACGTTAGCATGAAAAAGCTGCGCGATGTGGGCGCAGTCAGGATATTTCCGGCCAAGCACTACATAACCGCCGAAGACGCCCGCGAGCGCGCGATCAGGTCGATAAAGAGCGAGCTGCAAGACTGGCTGCCGCAGCTGCCCTCTGAGCTTGAAAAGCAGCGCCTGGCCTCAAGGACGAAATACGATCTAGAGATGATAGAGGAGCTTGGCTACTGCTCCGGCATAGAGAACTATTCACGTCACTTTGACGGGAGGAGGCCGGGTGAGCCGCCGTCCTGCCTGCTTGACTTTTTCGGCGACGACTTCCTCCTCGTGATAGATGAATCGCACGTGACGCTCCCGCAGCTGCATGGCATGCACAACGGAGACCACACGCGCAAAAAGTCGCTTGTTGACTTCGGCTTCAGGCTCCCAAGCGCTTACGACAACCGTCCCTTGAAATTTGAAGAGTTTGAAAAATACCTGAAAAACACAGTGTTTGTATCTGCGACGCCGGGCGCCTATGAGCTGAAAACGAGCAGGCAGGTAGTCGAGCAACTGGTAAGGCCTACAGGGCTTGTTGACCCGAAAGTGGAGGTCAGGCCGACGAAGGATCAGATGCAAGACCTCATCCATGAGATAAAAGTCAGGGCAGGACGCGACCAGCGCACGCTTGTTACGACTCTAACAAAGAGGATGGCAGAGGACCTTGCAGAATTTCTGGCGAAAAACGACGTTCGCGTGCGCTACCTTCACTCCGAGATAGAAGGGTTAGAGCGCACAGAGCTGATAAGGCAGCTGCGGCTCGGTGAGTTCGACGTCATAGTCGGCATCAACCTGCTGAGAGAGGGGCTCGATATCCCTGAGGTCTCGCTCGTGGCGATACTTGACGCAGACAAGGAGGGATTTTTACGCAACACTACTAGCCTGATACAGACCTTTGGCAGGGCAGCTCGGAATCTTGACGGGATGGTGATACTGTATTCTGACAGGATGACAGAGTCGATGGAAGAAGCGATTGAGGAGACAGAACGCAGGCGCAGCCGCCAGCTTGACTACAACAGTCTCCACGGGATAACTCCAAGGACGATAGTCAAGCCCGTGCCCGAAAGCGCCGCGCCGGACGAGGTTGTCGAGGCGGCAGAGACAAAGTCTATGACCCAGCGCGACCTGCTAAAGCTCGCCATAGAGACGGAGGCGACTATGAAGAAATACGCCGAAGAGATGGAGTTTGAAAAGGCAATAATGTTCAGAGAAAAGCTGGCAAGGATAAAGAAGGCGCTTGGCGACGCGACTCCAGTCATGAGAGAGGTGTCATGACAACACATATGGCTCACGACAAGATAGTCATCAGAGGCGCAAGGCAGCACAACCTGAAAAACATAAGCGTCGAGATCCCAAAGAACAAACTCGTAGTCATCACCGGCCTGTCAGGCTCTGGCAAGTCCACGCTCGCTTTTGACACGATATATGCGGAAGGCCAGCGAAGGTACGTCGAGTCGCTGTCGGCCTATGCAAGGCAATTTCTTGAGCTCATGGACAAGCCGGATGTCGACTCGATAGATGGGCTGTCGCCAGCGATATCTATCCAGCAAAAGACCACAAGCAAGAACCCACGCTCCACGGTCGGAACAGTGACAGAAATTTATGACTATTTGCGCTTGCTTTTCGCAAGGATTGGCATCCCTCACTGCCCCAAGTGCGGCAGTCGCATCGCAAGCCAGTCGGTAGACTCGATAACAGAGTCCGTCCTAAAGATGGCAGAAGGCAAGAGTGTGATGGTGCTAGGCCCGGTTGTGCAGGCAAAGAAAGGGACGTACCAGAGGCTGTTTGAAGAACTAAAGCAGGAAGGCTATTCCCGCATAAGGCTCGACGGCGAGGTAACGAACCTGGAAGAAGATGAGGATGACGAAAAGCCAGAAAAGATGATGACGACAACTATTCCCAAGCTGGACAAGCAGAAAAAGCACACGATAGAGGTCATCGTCGACAGGCTGAGGCCCTCTGTCGAGGAAAAGAGCAGGTTGTTTGAGTCCATACAGTCGGCGCTCAAAGTCGGGGCTGGCACAGCGGTCGTGTCTGTCGATGGCAAGGACACAATGTACTCGCAGAAAAACGCATGCCCCCACTGCGAGATAAGCATAGGAGACATCGAACCCCGCACGTTTTCATTCAACTCGCCCTTTGGAGCCTGCAGGAGCTGCAACGGCCTTGGAATAAAAACAGAGTTTGACCCGGACCTGATTATACCGGACAAAAAGAAGAGCATTCTGGAAGGAGCGATAAAGCCTTGGTCAGGGCATTTTGCCACGTTCCGCGCGTCCATGCTCAAGGACGTTGGCAGGAAGTACGGCTTTGACCTTTCCGTGCCCGTCTCCAATATGACTCATAAGCAGCTCAACGTCATCCTGTATGGCACCGATGAAAACATACATTTCAAGTACGAGTCAAAGTACTCCGACAGCCGCTGGGAATACAACAGCACTTTCGAGGGCGTGATCCCAAACCTAGAGCGCACGTACAGACAGACAGAATCAGAGAGCAAGCGCGAAGATTTGATGCAGTTCATGCGCGAGCGCCCGTGCGAGCGTTGCGAGGGCAGGCGACTGCGTGAAGAGGCCCTTGCCGTAAAGATCGGTGGCAGGTCGATAATGCAGGTCTGCGACCTGTCGATAGACTCTTGCTACACCTTTTTCCAAACGATAGAGCTGTCAGAGACGGAGCGCTACATAGCCCGAACGATACTCAAGGAGATAATGTCCAGGTTAGAGTTTTTGCGAAACGTCGGGCTCAACTACCTCACGCTCAATAGGATGAGCGCCACCCTTTCCGGGGGCGAGTCACAAAGGATAAGGCTCGCGACGCAGATTGGCTCAAACCTCACGGGCGTCCTGTACGTCCTTGACGAGCCGACTATTGGATTGCACCAGCGCGACAACGCCCGTCTGATCGACACGCTAAAGAAACTGCGCGACCTTGATAACACGCTCATCGTAGTCGAGCACGACGAGGAGGTGATGCGCAGCTCCGACTGGATAATAGACATCGGGCCGGGCGCCGGGATACACGGCGGCCAAGTAGTGGCATCAGGGACGCTTGACGACATTATTGCCTGTAGCGGTTCCGTCACGGGCGCATTTTTGCGTGGCGAGCAGATTGCAGCCCACATGCATGAGCGTATAAAGCCGTCCCGGTGGCTCACAGTGCACGGCGCGCAAGAGAACAACCTAAAAAACATCGATGTTAGGTTCCCGCTCGGCTGCATGTCGGTAGTCACCGGTGTCTCGGGCTCCGGCAAATCTACTCTCGTAAATGACATACTGTTCAAGGCACTTGCAAGCCACTTTTTTGGTGCAAAGGACAGGCCCGGCAAGCACAGGCAGATTTCAGGGCTTGAAAACGCGGACAAGGTGATAGGGATAGACCAGTCGCCTATAGGGAGGACGCCAAGGTCCAACGCTGCGACGTACGTCAACGCCTTTACCCCCATCCGCGAGCTATTTGCCAAGACCCCTCACGCCCGGGAGATGGGCTACACGGCAGGCAGGTTCTCGTTCAACGTATCTGAGGGCAGGTGTGAGGCGTGCGAGGGTGGGGGCGTCAAAAAGATAGAAATGCAATTCCTGCCCGACGTCTATGTCACCTGCGACGAGTGCAAGGGCAGGCGCTACAATTCGGAGACGCTCCTTGTGAAATACAAGGGCAAGACCATATCTGACGTGCTGGACATGACGATAGAGGAGGCACTGTCATTCTTTTCGAGCGTACCCTCCATAACTAAGAAGCTGCAGACGCTAAATGACGTCGGTCTAGGCTACCTGCGCCTTGGCCAGCCGGCGACTACGATGTCGGGCGGAGAGGCGCAGAGGATCAAGCTTGCCGCAGAGCTTGCAAGGCGCGACACCGGCAAGACAGTATACATACTCGACGAGCCCACCACTGGCCTGCACTTTGCCGACGTGAGCAAGCTCTTGCACGTGCTAAAGAGGCTGGTCGCGCTCGGCAACACGGCCATCATAATCGAGCACAACTTGGACGTTATTGCCTCCGCAGACTGGATAGTGGATCTTGGGCCAGAGGGCGGAGAGGGTGGAGGCACGGTCATCGTAGAAGGCACGCCGGAACAGGTCAGTGAAAATGCGGCTAGCTACACCGGTCAGTACCTGAAGCAAAAGCTTGCAATGGATCAAAAGCTGGTGCAGCGCAAATAAAATGACTATGATGACAACCGCAGCCCTCAGAGAAAAGCGAATACCAAAAAATCCGGGCGTCTACCTGATGAAGGGCTCTGCTGGGCAGATAATCTACATCGGCAAGGCAAAGGATCTGAGCAAGCGCGTCAGCTCCTACTTTACAAAGCATGACCACGACGCCAAGACCGCAAGGCTAGTGCAGGAGATAGCGGACATTGAGTTCATGGTCACAGACAACGAGATCGAGGCGTTTCTGCTAGAGTCGAACCTAATTAAGCGCTACCGGCCGGCGTTTAACATCGCGCTCAAGGACAACAGCAGCTATTCGTACCTAAAGATTACCGACGAGCCGTTTCCCCGGTTACTGGTCGCCAGGAGGAACAGAAAGGGCGAATTCTCAGGGCCAAAGGGAAGGGTTTACGGCCCGTTTGTGCGCGGGGGCTCAAAATACCTGACGATAGGGCTTTTGCGCAAGCTATTCAAGGTCAGGGTGTGCACCCGCTTGCCAAAGGTGCCGTGTCTGCAGTATTTCATCAAGAATTGCGATGCGCCCTGCATCGCAAAGGTGACGCGGGAAAAGTACATGGAAGGCATTGATGCGCTGCGCGAAATACTCGAAGGCAAAAGCAGCATAGAGCGCTTTGCGCAAGACATGGAGATTGACATGAAGCGTGCATCGGACATGGGCGACTACGAGCGCGCAAAAGAGATCCGCGACACGCTGTACCGTCTGAGCGACCTGCAAATACGGCAAAAGATGGAAAAGGCGAGCAACAACAAGAGACCACACGAAGAGTATATTGGCGTAATGCGCGACGAGAAAAGAGGTGTTGCACACGTCATGGCACTCAAGCGCACCCACGGAGTCATAAGCGACAGGAGAAAATTCGAGTTTGAAATGGTCGCCGACAACTCGTTCTCGTCATTTCTTTTGCAGTACTATTCGTCCGTACAAGCAATCCCGCAGGTGATATGCACTAGCGAAGAGCCGGAAGAAAAGGACGTGCTCGCAAGGTCGCTTGAAAAGCTCTCTGGGCACTCGATAAGGATAGTTGTCGCCGGCAATTCAGGCGAGAGGCGCCAGCTCGTCGACCTGATAATGAAGAATCTAGCCATGTACGTCGAGCGAGGCTATGCGCCGGCAGTCGTCGAACTGAAGAACGCGCTCGCGCTTTCGGTCATGCCAGAGACCATCGACTGCTTTGATGTTTCCAACCTCGGCACAGACATTGCCGTGGGCGCAAGCGTGCGCTTTGTAAACGGAAGGCCGCACAAGGGAGGATACCGCAAGTTCAGGATAGAAACCGTCAGGGGCCGCCAGAACGACTTTGCGATGATCGCTGAGCTGGTACGGCGCAGGTACAAGGATATCAAGGATCTGCCTGACCTAGTAGTAATAGACGGAGGCAAGGGCCAGCTTGGGGCGGCATCTGCCGCGCTAGCATCAATGAGCCTCATAGCGCCGTGCATAGGCCTCGCCAAGGAAAACGAGGAGATCTACGTTCAGAGTTCAAAAGAGCCAATAGTGCTGTCTAGGAGGAGTGCGGCGCTTAGGATGCTCCAGCACGCCCGTGACGAGGCGCACAGGTTTGGCCTTGCGTACAACAAGCACCTGAGAAAACTTACTCGACTCTGACGCTTTCTTTGCGTTGCGCCCTTTTCATCTCCTCCTCTGCAAGCTCTATGTACTTGGCAAGAGCAGTGTCTGCAGATTGGGCCGCCATCTGGACAAACCTTGCAAACGAGACCGTTGCCATCATCGCCATCTCGGTTGCCATCTTGCCCGCCACAAAAGGCCAGACGTACAGGTCAGGGCCAGGGTTTCTGCTGTTTTCGACCATGCAGTAAAATGTAAGTGCCTGCTGCGTCTTAAACTTTCTTTATAGTAAAAAACACGACCGCTTTTGATTCAAGCACGCGTCAGCATATTATTATCATCCCAATCGCGTTGCCACTACAATTTGTTTGCCGCAAGAAAAAACGTTCATGGAGATAAGCACCAAGAAGAAGGTAAGTATGTATGGCAGTAAGAGGTATGAATGCCAGTTTGTTGCTTCGGAGGATTTCTGGCCGATGCAAGCAAAAAATGCAAAATTAAAATGCATGATAGGTCATATATACCCGTGGTGGAGGAGAGGCGCGTGTCAACTTTTGACGATAACCCATATTCGATGCATTTTGCACACTTTGCGAGTAAGCTAGAGCAATACCTAAGGAAGAACGGGATCTCGTGCAACGACGCGGACATGATAATTGAGGAGAGCTCGGCCATTTACTTTGAAAAGCTTGGCTCTTCTACGAACAAGCTGTTAAAGGCCTTCAAGAAACAGGATCCTGCAGACGTATTTGTCGATTCAGCCCACAAAGCCATCGAAAGGCACATCCCGGAGGCAAAGAACACCTTCGGCTCGACGGCAGAGATAGCTAAGATCATACGCTAGCAGAGGAAAATAATAATAGGAAATTTGGCTATAGTCGGCGTGAGTTGTGTTGTCTTCGTTGATGATTATAGGCATCCCGAGGGAGATAAAAGATCATGAGAACAGAGTAGCACTCACCCCGCGCTCAGTCGCGTCGCTCGCCGCGTCGGGCGTCAAGGTGATAGTAGAGCATGGTGCCGGCTCAAAGAGCGGCTTTTCAGATGCCGAGTATACTTCTGTAGGCGCGCAGATCGTGCGAGGCCCCGCAGAATTGTATTCAAAAGCAGACCTCATAGTCAAGGTAAAAGAGATTCAGGTCGGAAAAGGCGAGCAGGAATACGTCTTGCCAAAGCATGTGATTTTTGGCTACAACCACTTTGAATCAAGCCGAGAGCTAACCAGCGCCGCGGTAAATTCTGGAGCGACGTTCATTTCGTTTGAAAAGGTGGTAGACACAAACGGCCAGACGCCTCTTTTGATGCCCATGAGCAGGATTGCCGGGACCCTTGCCGGCGTCTGGGCAGGATTTTTCCACAACTATGCATTCAGGCATGACAGGTCACTCCGTATGAAGGCAGGAGCGGATCAAGTCAGGGCAAAGTTTATTGAAGATTTTGAACGCATTATAGAGGGCGGCGAGATAGATGCCGCGCTGGCAAACAGCCTTTCCCTTCAGGACAAGCAGGTGCTGATATTCGGAGGCGGCACCGCTGGCGAGATGGCCGCGCGGACGTGCCACGCACTTGGTGCCAAGCTTACAATAGTGGAAAAGCGGGACAGCCGCAGGAAATATCTGCAGGATCTCAACCTCGGCAGGTGCTCTGTCGCGGCAAATGTTGACAATGACGTAATAAAAGGTGCAAGCGCGATAATTGGAGCGACGTACGACAAGGAAAAAGCGGACAGGGTGATCGACGGGGCGACCCTCAAGACCGCATCAGAGACGCGCAAGAAGGTGATAATCGACATTTCTATAGATCAGGGCGGAAACTTTCCCTTTATCGACTCTAACGGCAGGTATGCGCCTGAAAGCATGGGCACGATAATGTCGCCGGCTCAGATAGACTATTTTGGAAACGTCTTTGTGCGCGTGCCCAACATGCCGTCCATCGTTTCTCGCTACGCATCAATGGCACTGTCAAATGCGATAACAGACTATGTCAAGGCCCTTGCTGCCAACCAGCCTAGGCCAGAGCTTATTCGCGCCACGAGCATAGCAGAAGGCAAGGTGCTTGACGAGGCAGTCGCAAGGGCTCACGGCATGCCCTTCGAAAAAAAGAGCCACCTGTAGAAGAGGAGCTTGCTCCAAAAAAAGAAAGCACAGATCCAATATGCCAGAAGGAGCAAGAAAAGAAGGCGAGGATGAAAAAGACTCGCACATGCTTTGTCCTGCATGCCAGCACGAGTACGGTTACCACGACAAAGAAGGCTGTTGCCACAAGGGCTGTTGCCGCTGCGGAGTTGATGACCACTGCTCTCCTTAGGAATATTTTTCACGACATGGATCACACCCTGCATGAAGGGGTGCAGGACGCAGTGATAGTGGTAATCCCCGGCTTTTGTAAATGTGTATGACCACGAGCCGCCGTCTGGCATGATAAAGCCATTAGGAAGATCATCAATATGCGCCTACGAATCGAATTTGCCGCTTATGGCATCGACAAAGTTCTCATTATCATCGGTAGTAACCACATCAAAAGTAGAATCCAGATTAGTCCACGTCACCTCGTTTGATAACCCCAAACTGCACGCGTATCCATCGGGTCAAAGTGCTTTGGGTTTGATTCCAATCCTGCGTCTTTCACTATGGTAATTTTGGTCGTACGCTCCGGGTTTCTAATTTCCGGCGCAACGTAAGGCGTCCTGCTTGCTTTGGGCATGTATAGATACTGGTAGTAAGCCAGGCTGGCAGCTACGGCAATTATGAAAGCGATCGTGCTTTTCCTTCAGTCGTGTGGTTTTTTGCCGCTTGCATGCAGTATGTACTGCCAGCGCGATGTATTTGGGCATTGATCCAAATGTTTGGAGAAAAATTGGTATGCTAAATGTTTTTGCGCCCAGCGCGTCCAAATACGAAGATTTTAGGTATATGGCCGCCGTACGGATATGTGTCGTTGGCGCGGCTTGCGGCCAGAGCAGCGCCAAAAGCTTGCCGAAAATTACTTCTTTTTCGGTTTCGCCTTGGACTTCTTTGCCTTTTTAGCTGCCATTGTTCTAGTAGAGTGACAGCTTATTGATATTAGTTTGGGTATCCGGAAGTTTTTTTAGGCTCCGAATAGCAGCGCGATGAAAAATCCGGGCTACGAAGTTTGTAGCAGCCGTGGTTTTTTTACAGGCTCGACGTATGTACCAAGCATCGGGGGCGTTTTCAGGATGGACGCAAAAGTACCGCCAATGCATGACTTGCAGGAAGAGCTTGAAGAGAGACTGGATTTTGGGAAAGGTGGAGGAGAAGCAGGTTAGAATACGGAGCGACTTAAAGACTATTGCTGTAGCTTCTTGCTACCAAAATTAGAGATTTTGCATAAAAAAAGAATGTCAACTCTCGTGCATTGTATATGCAGCCATAACCAAAGTAATGTCCACTTCACTGTTGAATATCTATTGAGAAAAAGAAACTCCGAATAGTCAGCAGCGAGCCTAAAGCGACAGAACAATAAAAATAACTCGAGGGACACAATCATGACCCGGCGGCAACCCAAACACCACATATATTGTCCAAATGACTGGATAATACCTGAGAGCAAACCATATCCATTTTTCTCCTCTTCTGTAAGCCATTAGAGTAATCATGATGCAAAATATTCCCATCTCGATTGTCGCGACGCCAATAGCTGGTAGCCATGCTTCACCATTTGAGCCTGAATAATCAGAAGAAAGTTGAGAGTATGGAGGAACTATCGATCCAAAACCAATGATCCCGGCTCCGGTAACCAGAGCAGGATCCAGCCGAGTTTTAGCACTTGCATGGTCAGAGCTCCGAGACACAGGCATTTTAGGAGATGGATAAAAAGGGAGCAGCAAGCATGTGGATAAAACATGCTCAAGGGCTCGCTTTATCTCCTTGTGGACCTATACCAAGAATGACAATCACAGATCGTGAAAATGCTGTTCAAATGCAAGATATGTGCGGTGCGGAGCCACATGTCAAGGATCATTTGAGAAGGCATTACGAAGGCCATAGCCAACACAGGTCCAAACCTGTTCCGTATGGCGATCCGCATTTTCCCTTGCCCACCTGGTCAGCTAATGTAGATGGAATTCTCGCTCCCCTAACCAGGGCGCTTTTTGGCAATACAGACTATGGCCTTGAGAGAAAAGGCAAAAGAGAGAAAAAAAGCGTAGTAGGATCCCCGTCAACTCTGTTTGTTGCGGAATTTACATCGTTTTGGCCATGCTTAAGGCATGGCATATAGAAGCAGGATTAAAGACCATCAAATAGATCATGATCTAAAACAAGAGTGGGGCCGAAGGGATTTGTCCTGACGCGGTGTTAGCCACAGCCATTTGAACCCTTGACCCACGGGTTTCTTTTCTAACTAGCCCATTTGTGTGTTAGATCTGGAGCCCGTTGCGATGCCTGGCTTCGCTACGACCCCACCTAGTGGCATCGTGTATTTTGGATAGCGCAGAGATGTCTGTATAAGTCTTGTGTCTTTTTCTTGTTTACGGGCTCTGTTTGTTGTTGTCTTTCTTTACAGCAGCGTGTTTGTACCTGAATGTGTCTAGTTTCACCAGCTGGTGGTACGAGCCAAACTGCGAAGGGTCTGCGCCGTCGAGTGCCGACTCGGTTTCGTCGCTCTCGTTGCGGAAAACCTTTAAAAGCTTATAGCTGGTCGAGCGCTGCGCCGGGATCCTTCCTGATGAGCGAATCAGTTGCCTTATTTCCTTTGGCCTCATCAGCTGGCCATGCTGTGCGCCTGCCGCCGTCGAGATGCTCTCGTTTATCAGCGTGCCCCCGAAGTCGTTTGCGCCGGCAGCAAGCAAAAGCTGCGACATCCTTGCACCCTCTTTTACCCAAGACACCTGTATGTTCGGTATGTAGTCGTTCAGCATAATCCTTGCCACCGCGTGCATCTTGACCACCTCGTTCCCATCAGCGCCGGCACGTATCCCCGGCACCGTCCCGTGGCTAAACATCGGCGCCTCCGTGTGAACAAAGCTTAGCGGGACGAACTCGGTAAAGCCGTGCGTCTCCTTTTGGATCTCACGCAAGAGCGCGATATGCTCCGCTTTGTGGCGCGACGTCTCTATGTGGCCATACATTATGGTCGAAGTCGTCGCGATGCCAAGCGAGTGCGCCTGCTTGATTATCGACACCCAATCGCGGACGTTTATCCTGCCCGGAGATATTTTG
This sequence comes from Nitrososphaera sp., assembly GCA_035547955.1. GTDB lineage: Archaea > Thermoproteota > Nitrososphaeria > Nitrososphaerales > Nitrososphaeraceae > Nitrososphaera. The sequence continues at coordinate 15,225 of DASZTR010000056.1, forward strand.
TCGCGCAGATCCTGGTCGAGGATTTCAGCTGCCGTGCCCGGCAGGCTGCCGACCCCGGCATCCTTGAGCATCTTTAGGTAATCAAGGGTCGACGTCTCGGATCTCACGGCGCCGTACAACACTTCTTCAGGGGAAAAGGCGTGTATGTGCATGTCGGGCAGATCCTTTTTCACTGCCTTGCATATGTCGATGTAGAGGTGGCCATCCATCCTCGGAGGGAGCCCCGCCTGTATGCACACCTCTGTTGCGCCAAGCATAGCCGCTTCCTTGGCGCGTCTAATTATCTCCTCACTTGGAAGGAAATAGCCTTCCTCTTCGCGGAAATCCCGTGAAAAAGCGCAAAACCCACATTGCTTGATGCAGACATTTGTAAAGTTGATGTTGCGGTTGACTACATAAGTGACTATGTCGCCCACCGTCCTGCGCCGGAGCTCGTCTGCCACGGTGACCAGCAGGTTCATCTCAAGGCCCGTGCAGTCAAAGAGCGCTATTGCCTCGTCCACCGTAATGTCCTTGCCCGAAAGGGCGCGGTCAAGCGCAGCAGACACCACAGGATCGACATTTTTCAGTAGAGAATCAAGCGCCATGTTGCGTTTATGCACAGACTCCTTCTTTGCCTTTTTCTTCCTCTTTCACAAGACCCGAATCGTCAGAGAGCAAACGTACGTACTCTTCGAGGCGTTCCGATATAAATCCACCACCTTTGAGATATTCTGGATAGACCGGCAGACGGGCGCGGAGGCGCTTGCTCCTGCTCTCAGTAACTTGTTTTACAGCTTCAATGGCGGGCCACGGGAACTCGGGGTTGACGTGGTCTATTGTGACCGGCGATATCCCGCCCCAGTCATTGATGCCGGCGTCGATATAGCGGCCATAGATAGCAGGGTTCAGGTTTGGAGGCACCTGTATATTCATAAAAGGCATAACAAGGCGCGAGAGCGCTACTGCGCGCAGGAAATACTCTTTTTGCGTGGGCGCCGAGTACGCCATCCCAGTGCCCGGCTTGGGCTCGAAATTCTGCAATATCACTTCCTGTATGTGGCCATGCTTTTCGTCCAGTTCCCTTATCACAAACAGTGAATCTATCAATTCTTCAGGCGTCTCGCCGATGCCGGCAAGTATGCCAGTAGTCATCGGTATTTTCAACTCCCCTGCAGCCTCCAGCGTCTTTATCCGCACTTTGGGGTTCTTGCTCGGCGCGCCTTCATGGGCCATCCCCTTGCCCATCAGGCGCTCACTTGACGTTTCAAGCATCACGCCCATGCTGACGTTGGTGTCGCGCAATTGTGCCATCTCTTTTTTCGTCAGACTGCCTGCGTTAGTGTGTGGGAGCAGCCCCGTCTTTTCAAGAACGAGTTCGCTCATTTCCCGGATATAGTCGATGGTAGACGAGTGACCCAGTGACGACAGCCATGACCTCGCCTCTCTGTATTTCTGCTCTGGGTGCTCACCTGTCACAAACAGCGCTTCCGTGCACCCGGCGCGTTTTCCGGCTTCTGCTATCGCAAGCACCCCGCCAGGGTTGAGCATCGAGAGCATCTGGCCATCGCCCGGCTCTTTCTTGTACGTGCAGTACGAGCACGTGTCACGGCAGAGGTTGATAAGATTGATGAAAACCTTCCGAGAATACGTCACGACACCGCCCGGCCTTGTCAAGTCGCGCACTCTGCCTGCGGCTGCTACGAGCTCCGCAGTAGGGCATTCTGCCATCAGCTGTACCGCATCGTAGCGGGTCAGTGCTCCGGGTTTTTCGACTACCTTTGAGAGCGTTTTAGAGTGGGCGAGCATATATTTTCTGTAAGTGATTTTATTTATCACCGGGTAGTCTAATAAACAATGTGTCCTAGCGGTACAATCAATATAGATTATTGTTATTTTTGCTTCTACGGCGACTCTTGCGTAGTAGACGGCCTTGGTTCAAGGTGTACGTTGACATGCTGAAGCTGGTCGTCTCGGAGGATAGTCACGTCCATCGTGTCGCCAACAGATTTCTCCCTTTGCAGGTAGACAAGGATATCGTCAACCTTCCTAACAGGATGGCCGTCAAGTTCTAGCACAATGTCGCCTCCAAGTGGCACAGTCCGGCCATCCACTTTTGTAGGCGTGTTGCCGGCGCGTATGCCGGCCTTTTCTGCTGGGCTGCCGCTGACCACGTCGACCACAAGGACGCCACGGGGCTCTTTGAGCTTGAGCGCGTTTGCCAGGCCGGGCGTCATGTCGGCACCAGATATCCCGACCCACGGGTGTTGAAAGTTGCCTGACTTTATCAGCGAAGGTACGATCTTGGCTATGGTATTTGACGGGATTGCAAAGCCAATGCCGGCAAACTCGCCAGTCGTAGAGCGTATGGCGGTGTTGATGCCGATCACCTCGCTGCGCGTGTCAAGGAGCGGGCCTCCCGAGTTGCCGGGGTTTATCGGCGCGTCGGTCTGTATGATGTCAGGGATGAAAAAAGACAAAGAGCCTGAATCCTGCGATGGGATGAGGCGCCCGACCCCACTGACAATGCCCGTAGTCATCGAGCTTGACAGCCCAAAGGGGTTCCCTATGGCCGCTACCTGCTCGCCTACGCGGATCTTTGTCGAGTCTGCAAGAGGCAGGGGCACTAGCTTGTCCTTTGGAGCGTCTTTAATGTAGAGCACGGCAAGGTCGGTGAATGGGTCAGAGCCGATGAGCGTCGCGCGGTATATCGTCCCGTCAGGGAACGTGACGTCGAGCTGGTTAGAGCCAGACGCGACGTGCAGGTTCGTGACGATGTGGCCATTGTCGTCGTACACAAAGCCGGAGCCTAGCTTACCCTGGTCGGAGACGTCACTACTTGCAGAAACCTCTACCACTGACGGCCCGGCCTTGTCGAACAAATCAGGGAGCGTCAGTTCCGAGTCCGCCGCCTCGACGGTGCTCACGCGTCCTACTTCAAAGGCGCTGTTCTGGAGCCCCTGCCGTGAATTGTCGGTAGGAGATGAGCCAGCGCCGTCTGTTAGCAGTTTAGACACATCAGGGAGAGGACTCTGGGGCGCCCTCCAGTCCAAAGGGTTAAACTGAGAATAAGCGAAAAAGATGGCGCCGGCAGCGACTAAAATCGCCGCTGCAAGTAGTCCCTTGTGCAACCTGAAGGAAAGGCACCATTTGCGCTAATAATCTTTTTCCCGGTTACTTGCTTAGATATGGCACTTCAAGGCCACCCTCGGTCTGTTGCTGCGGCGAGCTGTCCATAAAGTCCACTATCTTTGTGTAAAAGTAGATGAATTCTCTGCCGCGCTCTGTAGTCCTGTATACCACTCCTTCGTCGGTTGCATGCTGCGCAAGCAGGCCGCGCTCAATAAGCTCTGCCAGATACATGTGCACCTGCTCGTAGCTCAGGTTGGCCCGGTACATGATATGGGTCTTGCGTATGCCGGACGTCGCAAGTCCGAGCACGTCGCCCATTATCTGTATCCTCCCCCTGTTGTTCTTGCGTTCTGGTATCGACATATTTGTTTTCTGCCGTATGTATGATCTGCACAATAAATTAGGGGAAGGGCGGAATTTTGTGGCGGAACAGCCGTTCCAAACCTGTTTCAGTGCAGAAAATCTTGCTTTTCGCTCACAGTGTACTGCCTGCCGCGCCAGCTGACTGCGCCCTGTTTGCGTGCATCGACTATCGCCGAGACAAAACCAAAGTAGATGAGGGCGCCGGACAGGGGCGAGCCAAGGGCATATGCAGGACTCTGCATCACACCAAGCTTGCTCTGGATGGCGGTCGTCGCAAGCAACATGATTATGGTGGCAGCATTGACGCCGAGCAAGATTGCAGCCGACAGCCCGGCAAGCCCCCCATCATCGGCAGACAAGGCAAAGGCCGGAATCGTATAGGCAAGGAACAGGAACGGGGCTAGCATTATGAAAAACACCGCAGTTGCTATCATGTGGGCGCTCGTCCTGTCCTGGTGGTACAGCGGGATTACCAGCCGGCGCAGGCCTTGCCAGAGCGTAGTAAAGTCACGTGCCCATATGGCCTGAATGTGCCTTTCTCCCCGCACCATCTTCATACGAAAGCCGGCCACCTTGACCTTGCTCCCTAGCGCGCCATCCTCAACAAGCTCTTGCCTGACGCCCTCGTGCGTGCCGACTGCCTCGTACGTCTTTTTGGTTATCACGAAAAAGCTTCCAAAAAAGTAGCCGGTCTTTTGCTTTGGATCGTTTACACGCAAAGGAGAAAACCGGGTGTGCAGGAAGGTGGAGAGCGCGGGGAGCGTCACCTTGGTCCAAAAATCGTTGCAGAGGAGACGAGGTATGGCAGTCAATGCGTCAAGGTTCTCCGATAGCATGTGACCCACGGCAAGCGACATGACGTTTGATGCGTGCACCGTGTCGGCGTCCGTGAAGAACAGGTACTGGCCTGACGCCATTTTGTAGCCCTGGTGGCAGGCCCAGTTCTTGCCGGCCCACCCTTCTGGCTTGACAGGAGTCCCCACGTAAACTATCCTGCTGTCCCGCGCGGCATAGGACTGAATTATCTCACCAGTCCTGTCTGTCGAGTTGTCGTTTATCGCTATTATCTCAAAGTTTGGGTAATCCTGTGCAAGGAGCGTGTCAAGACATGATGCTATGTATTTTTCCTCGTTCCTTGCTGGCAATATCACGCTCACCTTGGGCATGCTGTTTTTGCCGCGGCCTGCCACTGAGACTACATGTGAGTCTCCCATCCTTGGTGCAAGGCGGAATGATTTTGCCATGTACGCAAGAAAATACACCCAGACGCCAAATACCCCGGCAAGTATGGCCGCCAGTATGAAACTGGTTATCGTCACTATTATCATGATCACTGCCGCGCCAAGGGCGGGTTCTGACATTGTATATGTTCAGCTTTTGTCTAAAAGAGAGACGTTATTTATTCGGCTGCATGTGCGATGCGCTCCAGTGCCTGCTCGGTCCCTTCGCCTATGTGCTTTTTCACCATGCCGCCAAAGACGGATAGCAGGCCGCCAAGTTTGAAATCCCATGCCACGTCAACTCGCGTCTTGCCACCTCCCGCTGCAGGAGTGAGGGTCACGACCCTGCTCCCGGTTATTGGCCCCTCAGTTATCCGAGTGTCAATGGATATCATCGGGTTCAAGGTGACGGTCTGCATCGTTTTGGCGTCCTTGAATGCAATAACCACTTCGCGCCGGATGACGTTACCGTCCCTGCTTATGTTGCGGACCGACTTTGTTCCATGCCAGTACTGCGCCTCATTGTCGACATCGGAGATGATGCTCCACACCTTTTCGACTGGTGCCCCAATTTCGCGGCTGATGTTGATTGTTGGCATTTTATTGTTATCGCGTTAAGGGGTATCAGACTGCCCGGTATATTTGTCGAGCGCCTTTGCAGGGGTGTCCTCATGCGGCTTTGTCTTATCCCACAACAGGCCAAGGATGGCACCGAGCAACACCCAGAACATCCCCATCGTCGAGGCGCTTGCGACCCTAAAGCCGTTGACGAGGTCGAGGGGCGCATTCACCGCGTCAGGGTTTGGCGGCAGCGCAAAAAACGCCACTATCACTATGGATACATACACTGCAAGGGCGACTGGCCATCTAGCCGCCCCATACTTCTGCCGCTCACCCATTTTCCTGTAGAGGAGCGCCGCGCCAAGGGCTGACATTCCAGAAATCATCAGCATGGCAACATAAAGGGTCATGCGCAGATAGATAGTGTCTGGGTTGCCCACGGCCGGCGGGTTTGCCGGGTATTTCAGCGCCACTGCGAGGTATATCACAGACCAGACGATCCCTGCGAGCAGCATTGCCTTTACGGCGCTGTTCTTTCCCGGTAGTCCCTTTCGAGAGTAGGCAAAGACCACGCCCAAGAGTGCGCCGTACGAAAGCCCGAGCAGCGCGCCCGATGCGATGCTCCCTTCCCTCTGCCACAGCCTGTATGCGTCCATCGCGGCAGGGTCAAGGATTTCGCCCTTTGCCTCGGCCCTCTGGTTTTCGATAGCAATAGCTCGCTCGATGAACGGCAGGACGACGCCTTGGTTAACAAGCGCCAAAACGGTTCCAGCGATAACTCCAGATAAAAGAGAAATGGCAATAAAAGTAAGGGTCTTCATCACGCCTCTCAGACCTTACTTAGTGGCATGCGAAACCTGCAGCGTGCCTTGTATCGTGGGTAAATTCGTGCATCAGGCCCGGGCTTGACGGGTCGGCTGAACCTCCCTGCGCCATCGCAAAGAGATTACCCTGATCAAAGCCCACGACGTAAACGCCGAATACAAGGATGCCAAGCAGAATGCCAACTGCTATCTTGGGAACTCCTTCTGTCGCTCGTACGATCTGGCTGGTGAATGACATTCTACTTCGCATGCAAGCGGGTGTTATATAAAGAATAAGATAGTTTGTCCAACTGGATGGTTTATCCAACTCGTGCGCGGCACGTAAATAGTAGTAGCGCCATGCACACAGACATACACGCAGGGGGATATCCAGACACATATGCACACTTTTGTCAGGGCGCTTGAAAAAGTGGCGAGCAGGTACGCCCCGAGCAGGCTCTTGTCCTTTGGCGAGGTGCACGCTTTTGTGGCCTTGCAACTGATGAGCAGGCGCGGGCATGTGAGCAGAGACACGCTTTCAAAAGAGCTCGCCCTTGGCGGTGGCGCGGCAAAGACGCTCATCAAGCACATGAAGATGGCAGGCATGGTAGAGACATCTAATGGAGGCACGAAAATGACTGCAAAGGGTAGAGGAATTTTTGAAGGTCTTGCGTCGGCAATCCCGGCCGAGATGGACCTCCCAAGGTCGCGGGTTGCGCTTGGAAAATACAACTATGCGGTCCTTCTGCGTGAGTTCGGCTTTGCCGTCAGGTCGGGTATAGAGCAGCGCGATGCTGCAATAAAGATGGGCGGGATGGGTGCGACTACGCTCTTGTACCAAGACGGCAGTTTTTCCATGCCGGATGGGGTTAATAATAACGTGCAAGACCCTCTGAAAGATGAACAGGCGCTTAGAAAAGTGCTGGCCGAAACGCTAAAGCCGCAGGAGGGCGACGTGGTGATAATCGGCAGTGCGGAAAAGAGCAAGCTGGCCGAACTTGCCGCAAAAAGCGCAGCCCTTGCGACGATAATGGGTCATGAAAAGCACTCCAGATGATCCTAGCGGCTTGGCGGGTACTTAGAACTAACCTTGCCCAACATGAAATAACATGTGCATACGTGCAAAATAGAGACGAAGAATGGCTGAAATGATGAAGCAGCAATAAATCCAGCGCAATGACACCTCTAATAGCAGATGGTACCATGCTGCACACCTGGTAAGGGACATACAAATGCCAGTTCGGGCAAATCTTTTTACCCTCGCAAGGTGACGAAGGATTGAGTGCGTTGCTCTCACCCACCATTGACTTCAAACAGATACAGGCAAGAGCAGAGCATACCATTGAAAAAGGCGTCCAGATAGATCTGTCGACGACGTTGTGCAAGCGCTATCTGCGCAGGCACGCAAATCTCAAGACAAACGTCGTGGTGTTATTTGTAGACATTGACGGCTCGACAAAACTGACGCAGAGTATGCCCTCCACCCAGCTTGCACTCATACTCCAGTTGTTTTCTCAAGAGATGAGCCTCCTTGTCTCAAACTATGGCGGATATGTGTTGAAATACGTGGGCGACGCAGTCATTGCGCTTTTTCCGGCGGAGCACAATGTAGAGCACGCGTGCAAAAACGCGCTAGAGTGTGGCAGGACGATGCTTGAGGCCATCAGCGGTGGCATCAACCCTGCGTTGAAATCGCATGGCCTACCCGAACTTGGAGTAAAGGTGTCGATGGACTATGGAGAAGTCCTAGTGGTGCTGTACGGAAAGAGCCTTGAAAATTCGCATATTGACATAATCGGCTCAAACATCAGCATGGCCGCAAAGATGCTGACGTTTGCGCCTTCTGGGAGCATAATGTTGGGCATGAGGGCACATGACAACCTCGGCGAGGAGGGAAAGGGCATGCAGGAAATTCACGATCCGGACTGGTCGTACACAGACGAAAAGGCGGGCGGGCGCTACAGACTATATTTTGCCTAGAGGCTTATGTCTATTAGGAATGCCGACCTAGTATCGTCGAGGTAAGAAAGAATACGGTGCATGGATGAATATGAGTGCGGTAAGCGAGATAATGTCAAAAGGCGTCGTGACGATAGAGCTAAAGCAGGATGCTACAGCGCTTGATGTAGTCTCTGCGATGCTCAGAGGCAGAGCAGGCGCCGTAGTAGTTATTGTCACCAGTAGCAGCGAAGGGAGGCCGGCTGGAATAATCACCGAGCGCGACGTGCTCAAAAAGGTCGCGGCAAAAAACATCAAGCCGGACCAAGTCAGGGCTGAGGAGATAATGTCGTCGCCGCTTGTGACGGTCAAGGCGTACGACTCTGTCGATACGGCGGCAGGCCTGATGTCAGAGAACAGGATAAAGAGGCTCCCTGTGATTGAGGACGACGGGTCGCTTGCAGGGATGATCTCTGTCACCGACATCACGAAAAAACTTGCCAAGATTTTGTCCGATGACCAGAGCAGGTATCGCTCCTTCAATGCGGTGCTTGATCTGTAGATGGAGAGAAGAATTTTTTGTGGAAACGGCAGAGAACAGCTTGAAGATAATGTGAGCTCTTCCTTTTTACTACAGATGTGTTATAAAGGCGACCTGCGAAGAATACCTTGCATAAGCAACAATGAGCTCAGAAACCCCGGCTTCATCAAGCGGCTCTCAGCCGGAGCTGGTCCTTGCAAAGTGGAGTGACCGCTTTTTCGCGTGGCTGCTCGACTTTATCATAGTGCAGGCGGCAATCGTCGCCGTATTTGCCGCGGCAGCATTTCCGCTCTGGTTTGACAGCTTTGGCAATGGAGATAACGGGAGGTTCCTGGGCGCCGGCCCGCTTGACGGCTCGGCAAAATACGTCGTCACGAGTGCAGCGTTCTTTGCATACTGGACGTTTTTTGAATCGACCAAGGGCCAATCGATAGGCAAGATGGTGCTAAAGATAAGGACTGTAGACCTTTCAGGCAGGCCGGTCGATGCAAGGAACGTTGCAGTACAGAGCTTTGGCAAGGCATTTCTGCTTCCAGTAGATGTCGTCTTGGGCTGGATATTCACAAACGACAAGAGGCAGCGCCTGTTCAACAAGGCGAGCGACACGCTGGTCGTCAAAGAAGAAGCGGCCACCAGTACGCAGTCATCAGGTGCAAACTACAGAAAAGACTGATATGTTGATCAGCAATAGAAGAAAGAGAAATGGATTTTTGGCAAGTGCAAAGCTACGAGAGCTTTGAAACTAGGTTGCGAGATTCCATCTCACCCTTTTTCGTGAGCGAGAAAAGATCCTCACCGGTGTCGCTCGAGCCGTCCTTTTTTACCAGGCCCGCCTTGACGAGCCTTCCTGAAAAGTTGCCGCCGTCAAACCAGCTGCCATAGGCCTTGCCCCAGTCGTCGAGCATTTGGCGGATCTGGGCCTTGCTCTGCTTTGGTTTTTGCATCAGCGCGACGAGGACAAGATCTTGAGTGCCAATGTCGTCGACTTTTTCTACGATGCGCTGTTCCAGGCCATGTGTGACCTCTTTCGAGCCGTTGTTGTTGTTGCCGCCGTACACAGCCTGCTCGAGGCTTGCCACTCTCTTTTGCAGATCCAAAACAATCTTCTCAATATTGGAGATGTCACTGTTGTTATTACAATTATTATTATCCAACGAAGTACATGTCAAAACATAGAGGTACTTATTATTTTCTTGGCAGCTCCTTCTGAAGCTTGACAAACAGATCTTTGGCCTTTTTCCGGGCTTGTTCGGTGAGCTCTTCATTGAAAATGGTGTTGCTAAGCGCGTCGAGTATCACTTGCCATTCGTCTGCCGAAAGTGCAAACGCCTGCTTGTCGCTCATCCGGGAAATCATGTCATGGCGAGCGGCAAGCCAATATATGCCTAGAGCTCATGCAACACCTTTATTGCGGATGGTACTGCTGCCTATACTGTAGACGCATACATGTTCGGAGCTTCTATGTTTGTAGTCGTATTCCAGTACGCATTCATTGCGGCGTTTCCCGTCGTTGGCTTGGTAGTAGTTACAAAATGGGTCATTGACGACTGGAAAAAATCCAAGCAGGCAAAGCGTTAGAGGAAAAATGCACATATGCAGGATATTTAGAAAAAAGCTGCGTTTGTTGCAAATGATGACGTTTGTATTTATTACAACGTGGCAATGCGGGCTCATTTTAAACTCATTTCAATAATGGACGCGAATTGATCGGCGGACACTAGTTGGCAGATTCTGCAGGCGAGGAAGGAGAGGGCGTTGACCCAAGGGCAGGCGGTCCACAGAAAGACGCAGAAAAACAAAAAAGTAAACCAGACGAAACGAAAATCCAATCCTTTACCAGGATAATCGGTCCGGGTGTGATAACGGGGGCCTCCGATGACGACCCGGCTGGGATCGCGACCTACTCGCAGGCCGGTGCCAAGTTTGGCGCAGGGCTCCTGTGGATGGTGTTATTTCAGTACCCGTTAATGTCTGCGATCCAGGAAATGTGCGCCAGGATAGGCCTCGTTACTGGTAACGGGCTGGCAGCAGTCATGATCACCAGGTATTCTCGCAAAATAGTCATGCCGATTTCTTTCCTGCTCCTTGTGGCAAACACCATCAACATCGGCGCAGACCTCTCTGCAATGGCGGCGTCCACGCGCCTGATATTTCCGCAATTCCCATTCATCGCAGCCAGCGTCGGCTTTGCCGGCCTCATGATCGGGGCGTTGATAGTAATCCCATACAAAAAGTACGTCAGGATGTTAAAGTACCTGACGCTGTTTTTGTTCGCCTATGTCATCACGGCGGCAATAGTAGGCGGCAAGTGGGAACAG